>JBKDHV010000040.1:0-23332 GCA_046336915.1 Bdellovibrionales bacterium | reverse complement strand
AGGTTCAATCGCCGAACTTCAAATTCCCGAGGTTTACTCTTCCAGCGGATCATCGAAAACTCATTCAAAACCGAACCCGTGACCTATCAAAAGATCACCTCGAGAAAATCTTAACTCCAGTCAAGTGCATATGCATAAAATGGAAAAAATCTGCGACGCACATTTGGAGAACGAGAGAGTCTTCTTGCTGCCGATCAAGCAAAAGGCAGGTCAAGTTCTTGTGATATTGATGGCTCGGGGGGACATTGCATCGCGCACGGGCGAGGCTACTTTAGCATTGAAGCTTTGAGTTGAATCTGCAAAGGGCTATCTCAAGACGCAATGCCAAGAAGAAGAGTCGGTTTACGACGTTGTCGAGCTGCTCACTTTGAGCGAAGTTATCGACGATGCGTTGAGCTCGCCTTCCAGTTCGCGTGTTCCAACGGCGCCGGCGAAGGGTCCCCCTTAGCGGCGCTTTGTTCGTTGAAGTTTTTGATTCATTCTTTGAACTTTACTTTGCTGGGCTCGACTCAGAGTGCCTAGCTTCTTCTGAAGCAAGGGGCTCTGCAAGGCAAGAATTCGAATCGCAAGGAGAGCCGCGTTTTCTGAGTTATCGACCGCGACGGCTGCAACGGGGATTCCCTTGGGCATTTGGGCAATCGAAAGCAAAGCATCGAGCCCTTTCAATTGTCCCACCGTGATAGGGACGCCAATCACAGGAAGGGGCGTGAGGCTTGCCACCATGCCCGGAAGATGAGCGGCCCCGCCTGCAGCCGCAATAATGACCGAGTAGCCCTTTTCATGAGCTTGTTTCGCAAAGGCGACCATCTTTTCAGGCGTTCGATGGGCCGAGACCACCTCAGTCTTGAATTGCACACCAAGCTTTCGCAAAAGTTTTTCCGCTGGCTTCAGGGCCGGGTAATCTGTCAGGCTTCCCATGATGATTGCGACTTTCATGATCTCACTTTAAGACAAATTTTGGATTTTGTCTCGGGATGAATCACTGTCTAACTTTTGGTCCTATTTTTCCAAAACTGCGGGCAGTCGGGCTTCATTTCTTCCGAGATATGGGGCAGAAACTTCGTGATTACTTTGCCGAGAAGTATCCATCAAGGCCTTCAGCTTTCACTTCATCATCGTTCGGCGCTCTGACCAGGACTGTCTGCAATTCCCAGGAAGGGGCAACGAATTCTACGGATTGCACGATCAGCACCTTTCCGAACAAACGAACGGAATTGTGGGAAGTGTGTGTGAGATGGACTACGGAGCTAAGTTGAAGATGATGGGTCAGGCAACGGCTGATCTCGCGACGGCGATCTCGTTGCAGTGTGAGCCTGTGGACCCATATAAAAACGGAATGGTCGATGTCAAGATAACAAGCTGAGCGAACGAAACTGTTGTGACAGGATATGTGGCAGAAAAAGCCCAAATTAAGTTCGCACAGCCCTTACCAGTTGGCCAATACAAAATGGACTGCCGCTGTGTTGTTTTGAGCACGGCTGCGCCATAGTCCGTCGACTAGCGCAGCTTCCAGTCTTTCAGATGAGAAAGAGCCTTGTGAACCAAGGCTCTTTTACTTTTTCCAACCCAGTTGATATGACCCAGCTTTCGACCGTTTCGGTTGCTTTTACGATACCAGTACAGGGCGCCGTCGATTTGATCGGGGAATTGAACAGGCCTTTCGGATTCGCCTAAGAGGTTGAGCATGACGAACGCAGGGACCTTTAACTCGGGTTTCGGTAACTGGTCCTGAAGCGCGCATAACCAGTGCATGGTGAACTGATCCACTGTGCATGAGTCTAAAGTGTGATGGCCGGTATTGTGAACTCGGGGAGCAATCTCATTAATGAGCAGTTGGTTTCCAGTTTTGAAGAACTCGATTCCCATGACTCCCACATAGTTTAAGCGATCCAACCACTTTCCAATCCCTACCGTCAGGTTTCTTGGTGGCTTCTCGGGCCCTACAACGTAAAAGCACTTTTTGTCTTTCTGAACAGTCTCAATCAGAGGGAAAAACTGCAGATCACCCGCGCGAGACCGGGCCACTTGAAAGGCGAGTTCTTTCTGAAAGGGAATCCACTTTTCGAAAATGAAGCTCGAGAGGTTCCCTTCATGCGATTTCAAAAAGACTCCCAGTTCCTTTTCTGTTTTTAGAACGAAAGTCCCATAACCATCATAACCGTGACGGCGCTGTTTTGCGACGAGCGCTCTATGTTTCCTAAAGAACCTGTGAATCTCCTCAGGAGTCGTCGAGTAGAGAAAGGGACTTGTGGCCAGCCGCGCTTGGACTAAACTTTCTTTTTGCGAGAGTCGATCTTGCAGAATCGCGAGGGCCTGAAGCCGCGGAAACAGGATGCCCTTAAACTGGCGAAGACCTTGAGTCAGGTTGTAACTTTCGTAAAACTCACTCTCGAAGGTCAGAAGATCCTGGGACTTTGCGAATTCCTGGAGATCGGAGACTTGATTGGGGTTTCCCTTCATCCAGTTGGGATTCACTTGGGCTGCGGGCTCTTCAGGGCTTGGACACAGAATGCTGGTTCGAAGACCCAGGGCTTGGCTTTTCAGTGCAAGCATCCAGGCTAGCTGTCCTCCCCCTAATAGACCTAAGCGCAGGTGAGGATTCAGATGTAGCTTCATGGGGCTTTCAGGTTATCAATCCAGAGTTGAAATTTCTGAAGACTCTCAGGAGAAATCTGGCCAAAGCTGAAGTTCTTGGGATCGGATTGGTCCCCGACAGGCGTGCAGCGAAAGGCCAGAAACTCATTCTTTTTCGGAGAGCTAATAAAAATCTCGGTATCTTTATCAGGCGCGAAGTACTCTGCTGGAATGTTATCTTCGAGCGCTACTCCGCCGATCGAGACATTTTTGGTATACGAAAGAAATGTTTTCTCTTTATTTGAAATGATCACTTTCAGGCGAATGCCATAGCGAGGGGACTTGCGTTGATTCTCGCGACCCGCCGACTTGGGCGGAATAGCTGCGACCGTCTCATTTTCATAGGACACAATTTTGAAATCATCTGACTGTTGGTAATTCGAAATGGGAGGTGGCACTTTCGGTTCAGCAGGGTCTGGACTTGGTGCGCTCTCCGGGGGCGTTGACTCGAGGGTGACGATTCCGTTTTCGGCTTCAGCTGTAACGCGGGTCTCTTCAATGGCCATCAAAAGATCCGCGGGCAGGGCGGGGATCTGAAATTTTTTCTTCTTCAAGACATTTTCGGTAAGGGCTTCGGTAATGACAATCCAGGACTTAAGACCCAAGGTCCAGAACAAATCATCTTTTGATGAGTTTTTTTCATAACTTTCCAACACGGAAGAAAGGTCTTTGTACTCTTGAATTTTGCGATTTTTCGAGTCGTAGACAAAAAACACCGAGCCTCCGAGTTAAGTCGTTTTTCATTTTAGGATTGCCCCGAGTGATAGGGAAAGAAATAGAAAGCTCACAGATATTTTTCGACCTACGTCTGGAATGTCAGGAATACTTTGTGAGACAGCAGACACCTCGTGTTAAATGATTTTGGATACAACCATTAGATTCAACAACCGGAGGAACTATGACGGCAAAATGGTGCATTCGACTTGTCGCCGGCATTTTGTATTTGATGGCACAAGTTGCGACGGCCCAAACGCCGGCCCCAGCCACGGCCCCAGCCACGGCCCCAACCGCGGCCCCAACCGCTGCTCCAACCGCTGCTCCAACCGCGGGCCCAAGCAAGGCTCCAGGCGGAATAACAGCGCTTGATCCGAGACTGAAACTCAACTCAGATGACGAGGTTTCTCCTGTCTTTGATGGTGTCGTAGCCGTGCAAAGAAAAGCAAAGGTCAAGGGCGGATCCTGGCTGATCAATCCGATGATCTCTTTTGACTTCTCGGATGCGCCGTACACTCAACGAAGTCTTCAGCTTAATCTCGGCTATGCTTTTGGCGAAGCTTGGGAAGTTTACTTCGCGTACGCTCCGTTCTTCATTGCAGAGGAGCGAAATCTTTCAAAGCAGGTAAGGGGTTTGGGACTTGACATTGATGCTGAAAAACCCCGCAGTTTTATGGGGATTGAAGCCAACTGGGTGCCTATCTACGGAAAAGACTCTTGGGGTCCCTACTATATCGTCCGTAGTGATACCTTTATCCACTTTTCTTACGGACAGATTCAATACGAAAAGAATAACGGGAATCGTATGAAGTTAGCTCTCGGGAAGACCTTTTTCTTTTCGGATCGCTTTAATCTGCGAGTCCAAGCGGGACCCAGCATCGTCGAAACTTTTTCGACGCCATCTGGTGCGACCACTGCGAAGCGTGAAGAGGTCACGATCGGATTGATTGAAACAGGATTAGTATTTTATTTTTAGGAGGCGGAAAGACCATGGGAGTAGATTCAATAACACTGTTTTTTGATAAGGGTGGTTTTACATCTTATCTGATCGCATTTGCCGGACTTTCTCTGGTGATCATCGGACTTGAAAGGCTTAACTACTTGTATTTTAGACTTCGACCCCTGACCTCCCAGATGATGTCACAACTTCAGTTGTTGATCCAGAGTCGCAAGTACATGGAAGCGATTCAGATCTGCAATGATATCAAGAACGTTCCTCAGATCCAGGTCATTAAGGCCGGACTTCTGGCCGTCGACAGTGGCCGTGAAGCTATGAAGTCATCATTAGGAAGTGCGGTCGTCGAAGTTGTGAAGGAATGTGAGAAGCGAGTCTCTTTCATCAGCTTGATCGCGAGTGTGGCAACACTCTTGGGTCTTTTAGGGACCATTTCAGGTCTGATCAAAACCTTCTCGGCGATTTCAAGTGCGGACCCCGCGAAAAAAGCGGAGCTTCTAGGTCTTGGAATTTCCGAAGCGATGGTGGCAACAGCTGCAGGACTCATCGTCGGTATCACCGCGATGGTCGTGTACACTCTATGCGCTTCAAAAACCGAAGATCATATCAGTCTTGCAAAAAAAGCGGGTTACGATCTTGTGACAACAATCGAACGATCCGAACGTGAGGCCTAATGTTTGATTTCGAGTCGCCAGACCGTAAACACGTCCCGGAACCTGATCTCGTCCCGATTCTAGACGGACTGACGGCCGTGATTTTCTTTCTGTTGCTGTCGATCAGCTTTATTGGAATGACCAAGATCACGATGCCACCTTCGTTTGTGTCGGCGGCGGCCTCGAACGACGATATTCCGGTTTCAGGTAAGGTGAAAGCCATCCTCCAAGGTGAGACGATTGTTGTGAAGCTTGAATGGATCGGGCAAACGCCGGGCGGTCTTTCTGAAAGCGCCGTGAGAGTTTCTTCAAAGACTAAAAATGAAAGTTTAATCGCAGCTGCTAAAAAGCTTGCGACCCAGTTTAAAGAAAAGTTTCCCGGCGAGAAATCGCTGCAGATCGCCCTCGGACCAAGTTTGAATTATCAGGAACTGATCTCGATTATGGATGGTCTAAGAACAAATTTTGATGATCTCGTACTGAGCTCCTATATGGACGTGAACTAGGACTGCAACGAAAAGGGAAACCGCACTATGTACAATTTTGACGGTGAGAAAAAGAAAAGTAAGGTGATCGGACTGCAGCTTGCACCCATGATCGATATCTTCGTTTTGATCATCGTCTTTCTTCTAAAAGGTACTATCCTTGAGTCAACGGCCATTGAAAAGCCTGAAGGATTACAGCTCGCGAAGAGTGTCAGTCGTGAAGAAAGTGAAGTGGCTCCTCAAGTCGTGATTTCATCAACGAAGGTCAGCTTCAAAATGGTGAATGAGGAGCGACCCGCGTCTGCCTTTGAAAGCGAAGACTTTGATGTTCGGGACCCGTTGATTCAGGCTTTCAAGGACTATATTCAAAAGAATAAGAAGATTGAAGGCGCGCAGAATATAAATGTGATCAGCGACCAAGCGATGTCTTATAAAGTGGTCTACAACGTAGTTCGATTGCTTCGAGTTTCAGGCTTTCAATCCATGTTGTTCGTCGCAGAAGGGGAGGGGCAGTGAGAATCGCTCTTGTCTTAACTCTTCTTTTTAGTTCATGGGCTCAAGCCAGTCTGGAATCCGACCTGCGGGCTCTTGAAACTGCAAAGGACGATCTCGGAATTCGAATCGTTTTGAGAGATCAGTTTAAAAAAGCCATCAGCTACAAAGACTGGCGTTTTGCTCGAGGAGTTCTGGGGCGAAGACCCGGAGTAGGATTTGATCTTGTGATGGCGTGGGACCGCCATCCCGCCATTAAGAAATACGATCCCCGTACTGTTAAAGTGATCAATGCCTTGGATAAGGCCGATCAGTTTATGCTAGAAAAAAGATTTGAAGATGCGTTCCGAGGCTATCAGGCCGTGGCTCGCTACTTCCGAGCTCAATCAAAAAAGGGAATTAAGAAGTCGAACGTGCAATTCTACTATTCCATTTTGCACTCGATGGCGCGAGCTCTTTACGGAGCCAATCGACTGACAGAGGCTCTTGAGGTCTACAGTTGGATTCCCGGAAGTTATTATCAGATTCAGCAAGTCCTTTTTGAAAAAATGTGGACGGGCTTTCGAGCCAAGCGGTACGACGTTGCGCTGGGAGCTGTGGCCAGCCAGCGTTCCGCATTTTTCAACGAATTCTTGGAACCTGAAACATACCTGGTTCAAATTTATACCCTGAAACGCCTCTGTCGAGTTGAGCAGGCTCAAGCCGCTTTGAACTCGATTAAAAAGTTTTACAAGGCTCTGCAAAGCGGAACTCTCACGTACCAAGATTGGGCACGCCGCGACTTGTACTGGAGTTCTTTACAGATGTTGACGGAGCGAAAGACAAAGCCTCTGGAAAGACTGGATATCGTGCCCGAGCCTCGTCGGCTCACTGAAATTCAGAAGATCGACGACCGTCTGAAGAAACAATTTCAGATGAACCGTCCGAATTTGCTTGAGTCCTTGAAGCTGGTAATCGGTTACTCAACGCTTGCCGTGAACAACGACGCGGTTCTGGGACGTGTCAATTCCCTAGAGGATCCTGTCACTCTCCGAACGAAGGGCATCGAGTGGTGGCCTGCTCAGGATACAGAGGAATGGCTTGACGAAATCGGAAGCCACATTTTTGTCGGAGATAGCCTTTGCGGACAACAACCCGGAAGTTCGGCTTCCTCGGGGTTTAAACCAATAACTGGAGAAAGAAAAGCAGCACCAAAATGAAATCCGTAGGACTTCGTTCACTTTTTTCGATTCTGATTTTCGTGAGTTTGAGCGCTCAGGCGCAAACGTCTAAATCGGGACAAGCAACTGAACGTCGATCACCCCCCAAGCCCGGGTCGGAAATAGAGAACGTCCGACGTCGTCAGGATCAGGCGATTCTGAAGGGTCAGCAAGAAAAGGAACTTCGACAGGAGCTAGAAGCCTTAAATCTGATCCTTACCAATAAATTGCGCAAAGATGGAAAGAATGAACTTCTGCTCCGACGCGCTTTCATTTTCTACAAAATCGGTCGCACCCGAATGCTTGCGACGCCTGGAACTAAAATCGCAAAGACGATTTACTTCAAGGAAGCCACACAAGCCGTCCAAGAACTGGTCGATTATCACCGCAAGCGTGAACTCGCGCTGACCGTCTCTCAGCAAGCTCTTCTGCTCTTTATTCGCGGTTCAATCGCGCAAGAGCTCGAGCAAGAGCAAAACTATATCGAAGATTTTACGCGAGCAATTCGTTTAGATCCTAAGATTTTGCAAGCTCCGAGCATGGCCCTTATTTTGGGTGAGACTTACTTTGAAAAAGAACAGTATAAGGAAGCGATCGTTTGGTATCAAAAGCTGAAGAACCAGTACGATCCTCATCAAAAAAGTATTGCGGATTTTAAGACGGGTTGGAGTTGGCTTCTTTTGAAAGAAGAAAAGAATGCTCAATTCTACTTTCTTCGCGTCGCCAACCAAAATGAATCCGAATCGTTTCGAGAAGAGTCAGTGAAGGCCCTTGCGTTTATTGTTTCTCAAAGCCGCAATGAAAGATGGATTGTTCAGTTCTCGCGAAAGTCCCTAGTGGATGAAAAGCTCCGACTGGCCTTTCTGTCGGCTGTGATTCAGAACATCAACAATATCGATAAAACAAAAGTTCCGTATCTTCTTTTTAGCGAACTCTATAAACGCACGAAAGAGCCTGCGGCGAAGATCAAGGTTCTGGGCTTGCTAATCGCTTTTGAAAGACGCGAGATTCCCACGATCGGTCAGAAACGAGCCTTTGAATACCTTGAAACCCTGGTTAGTAAAAATCCCCAGCTGTCTTGGCGAACCTGGATGACCGAGGCCGTGGACCTTGAGGGTCATCTTCGAAGTTACGTACAGATCTTGGCTGACCACTACGTTGGAAAGATCCCTGCAAAGTTAGATCTTCAAAAAGAACAAATTGTGGATCTGCTCAATCGTCAGATTCAGTTCTACGTCATTTACTTGATGAACGACGGCACTCGAAAGCCGATGCTGAATCTGTGGCTGGACTTAATCCACCGCGAGCAGAATCGTGACATTGCTGTAAAGGCCGTCGAGATGATCGGGGCGCTCCAGCCTCCGGCGCCTATTGAGCTTCGACGAGCTCGCTTGGAATACATTGCGATCATAGATGAAAAGATGGGCGATACTCCTGAACTACGGACGCTCTTGATTTCTGAAATTGAGGCTTTCGTTGTGGCCTATTCTCAGGATGAAGACAAAGGCCGACTGCTCACGCGCTTGACGGAACTCTTGGTTCTGGATGGGCAGTACGAGCGCGCCCTGCCCTCACTTCAAGAGCTCTATAAGCTGAAGCCCAATGAGGGGAATGCTTACAATCTTTTGTGGTCTCAGTTTAAGTTTAATCAGTTTGCTGAAGTTGTGGCTTCACCGCTTTCCGCGCAGTTTCGCAAAGTCGAGAAAATTCAAGAGATCCTCCGTGAATCTCACTTGAAGTTGGCCCAGCAGGCTCAGGAAAGTGGAAATCAGCAGGCCTATGAAGAGAATCTCCGTCAGTTCTTGGCTTTAAATCCGCAAGGGGATCAGTCCTCACTTGCTAAGAGCAGTCTGTTGACCTCATTCCTAGAGAAAAAGAATCTGGACGCTTACTGTCGTGAGCGAGCCCAGATGCCCGAAAAAGAGCGGGCGACGTCTGCAATTCTTGACACAGAAGAGCGAGCCTTGGATATGATGTTCCTTGAAGGTCCTTTGCTCGACTGTCATTGGTCGAAGAAAAAGGGGCCCTTGAGTCGCGACTTTAAGATTCTTCTTCATGAAAAGTCTCGCTCGAAAGCTCTTCCCACTGATTTTGAGAAACGAATTACAAAGTTCAACGACGACCAGAAGGTGATCTTCTTGAGTCTGCTTGCTATCAGTCAGCCGGAAGATCTTTTGAAGGTAAAACCTCCCGGGCGGGGCGAAGAAATGAAATCCATTTACTGGATGGCGCTTCAGTTAGCGCGGGGCAAGCTCAGTCCAAATTTACCAAAGGATCTTGAGGCTTTGCTCAAGGACCGAAAAGTAGCTCAAAAGGAATATAAAACAACGAGCACCATTCCAAAAATTGTGGATGAAGCAAGTTTCCCAGGCGCGAGGACCGGTGTTGAAAAATACTCCAAGTTCCTTGAGGATCTGATCTATCGTTCAAAGCTTGTGAAGTCGAAGTTCCAGAAAGAGGCCGCGGATCTTGCTGATGATATTAAACGAATCGTACTTGAAAAGGCGGCCGGATTCGAACGAAAAATTGCCGAGACGATTAAAGGCTCTCCACTCCCAGAAGGCCTTCAGGAAGCCGAACAAAAGAGCTATCAAGATGAACTGGCCAAAGCCGCTCTGGATTTTGAAAAGCAGGCCGAAGAGTACGACAAAGCCTTGGGTGATTTAAAGGCGCAGATTTGGATGAAAGAACAAGAAAAGGCCGCCCAGACCTTTCCTGACATTGATGCCGACAAGTGGTTCTGGGAAGGCCAAGAAAAGGACATGCTTCGCCAATCTATGAAACAAGAGGGCACCTTCTACACCCTCTTGAAGCTCGAAACAAATCGAGCGGCCAAGACTCTTTCCGATTTGGATTTTATTCGACGACGTGCAGGGACTCTGCTTCTGATTCGTCATGATGAAGTGATGCGAAAAATTGTGCGTGACGAGCTGACGGTTCTACGAGCCGACGCTCTCCTTGAAAAGTGGAAAGGGCTGAAATGATGAAAACCCTTGTTGTGTATCTTTTTGTTTTGTCAGGATCTTTATGCTGGGCGCAGGAAACAAAGAACGAAAAGATCAAGACTCTCGACTTTGAGGGCGAGGTGATCGAAGGGGAAGCGATGCGCCCCATGCTCTATCTTCAGATCGAATCACCTGATCTCGACTTGAACAACATTATTTATCAGCGGAAAGACTTTAATGACTTTCACAAAATCGACAAGGTTCGCCGGAACCGCTTCATCCCGGACCAGAGGTAGGTATGAAGGCACTTGTCATTGAGCTTAACGGACGCGAAATTGAGCGCTTCATCCTGGATCGACCGTCCCTCTTTTTGGGACGATCGCCAAGCTGCGATGTCGTTCTGCGCGTAAAGGGCTTAAATCCCTTGCACTACCTTATTGAGTGGGTCGGCGAGGGTGAGTTTAATCCTAATCGCGGATTCTGGACCCTTATCGATTTGAGTACCGAGCGAAAAGATCAGGCACGCGGTGAAGGGATCATTCTTTCCAATGCGAAAACTCGCGTCGGTAAATTTACGTTCTCCTTTACTGACGATGCTTGGATTGAAAAAGAGATTCAGAAGGGTCGCCTGAAAGGGCAGGTTGATAAGGCTCTTGCCACCGATGTCAGCGTCGTGGGTGGAATGGGTGGATACTGTCTTGAGGTTGTCAGTATACGAAACGATTCCGATCGCGTTGAAGACGTCACTCACACCGCTTTTTTTACTCCCCGATCCTCACGATGGCTTTTTAAATCTCCGTACCCTGTGAAGTTTCAATGGCACGAGGCCACCCGCGCGAGCTTGGAGTTTTTGCCTAGCTCGGAAAAGTGGGACATTAAGAACCGAGATGAGTTCTTGCATGAGGGCCCATTCTCCAAGGTCGAGCGCGTCGAAATCACGCCTCGGGATGTTGTAGTCGCGCGCTCTTCAGAAAAACACTACTATATGCGGCTGGTGCCAAAGATTCGCATTTCAGCTCACTGGAAGCGGGATCCCTTTGACCCTGTTTTATTGGCCCTGATTGCCGTCTTGATTTTGACCGTTTCGTTTTCGCGATTCATTAAATCCATTCCGATTAAAGAGGCTGTGAAAGAACCCCCTCGAATTGTGAAGGTGGAGCTGCCTCCTCCTCCCCCCCCGCCTCAACCAGAACCGGAGCCTCTGCCGGAGGTTAAGCCTGAGCCACCGGCCGCGAAAGTTGTGGATCAACCACAACCGACACCTGCGCCCACGCCCGTTGTGAGTGCGGAACCTCCGAAGCCGAAGCCAAAACCGGAGCCAGCTCCAAAGCCTGCCGCGACCATCACGGCAAACCCCGGACTGCCAAAAGTGGCCCCACCGAACAAAGCCTCGAAGCCGGGCCTGCCCGGAGTTCTCGGTGTTCTTCGCAAAGGGACCGGCGGCGCGGAGCCTTTGAAGGCCGACACGCTGGTGGCCGATCGACCTGCCTCTGAATTGGAGACGCCCACAGGAGTTGTTGCGGTGGCGCGTTCCAATCCAGCAGCCTTGGTGGGCTCCAAGGATTCGGGCTCTTCCAAGGGCGTCGATTTAAATACGGTCGGCACAGCCTTGAAGGGCGGTTACGTCACGGCTCCCGGTTCGGGAGGAATTGAAGGAAAAGACAGCGGAACCTTGGGAAGTGGAGCCTTAGCCGGAGCGAAATCTTCGGGAACGGGAAAAGGCGGAAGTGGCTCGAGCTCGGGTTTCTCAAACCAAACGGAAGTTGAGGGAGGACTTGATGCGGATGCCGTACGACGGGCCATCCGAGAGTACTCGCAACAGTTCCGTGCGTGTTACGAAAAGTTTTTGACGTCCTCGAAAAAGAAAGAACAGACAGGTCGCGTGTCCTTGGTTTGGATGATTAGGCCCGATGGACGCGTGTTCAATAACGACGTCGCAAATTCTTCATTCGGAGACAAAAACTTAGGTCTGTGCATTCGGGCGGTGGTCGACAAGATCGTCTTTCCAAAGGCGGCCAATGGCGAACCAACGCGAGTGCGATATCCTTTCATCTTCCAAGGTAAAAACTAAAAGCCACTCGCTCCGGGACCCGATCTAGCTTGGTCGTCCGCGTCAACTCTCGGGGTGGCTGAAACCCGTCCAAGCGGGTAGAACGCTTCTGTGACCTCGAGATTTCTAAAGCACGGTGTCGATTTTCCTCTTTGTTTGGCTCCTATGGTGGGGCTGAGCCATGTCGCCCTTCGTTTGCTTGTTCGAGACTACATGCCGGTCGGAAAGCAGACACTGTGGCCCACCGAGATGTTGAACTCACGCCGATTGCCCCATGAAAAAGTAGGCGAGACGCCGGAAACCCTACGGCATCCTGATGAAGATTTTTTAGTCCCACAAATTCTAGGTAACGAGCCGAAGCCCATTTCGGAGAGCCTTCAAAAGCTCGAAGCTTGGGGTGCCACCGGAGTCGACATCAATATGGGTTGCCCTGTGGAGAAGGCCCTTCGCCACAATTACGGTGTCGCTTTAATGGGGGATGCCTCTTACGCTGCCGAGGTCGTGCGAATTGCAACTTCGGCGACTCAGCTTCCGGTCTCGGTCAAACTACGAGCGGCCGGCACCAATGGAGACTTCGCGTATTTGAAAGACTTTGTTCAAGGACTGCGGGCCGCAGGGGCCTCGTGGGTCTGCCTTCATCCGCGAACGGCCGCGCAGAAACGACGGGGTGTCGCTGACTGGACTCAGATCCGGGCCCTACGGGACGATGTGGATTTTCCCATCATCGGCAATGGCGACATTCAAACGGTTGAAGATGTTCATCAAATGCGGCTGGAAACGGGATGTGACTTGGTGATGTCCGGGCGTGGGCTGGCCGCTCGGCCTTGGATGGTGTGGCAGCTTGCGGAAGACCTGGGTTACGAAGTGCCCACCGCCTTGAGCGCTCGGCAAGCGCCGCGAACTCCTCTTGAGGAAGGGGCCGAATACGGGCGCTGCGTGCTCAAGATGAGTGAGCTCTGTCAGCAGTATTTCGGTGAGGATCTGGGGCTTCGAAAATTTCGCTTTTATGTGCGAACCACAGCGGTGTGGCTGCATTTCGGTCATGCTCTCACGGCCCTTACAACAAAAGTTCGAAATTTTTCAGAGCTGAACGAGGAGCTAAAAAAATTCTTCGCAGGTCCGCAAGAAATGAATGCCCGGACTGAACTTCGTCAGTAAGAACTCAAAGCCTAGCCGAGCAACTTATCAAGCTCGCCACTCTCGTCAAGGGCCTTAAGATCCGTGTAACCCCCGATGAGCTTCCCCTTAATCACAATGATCGGCACCGTCTGCCAACCATACTGCTGCTTAATTTTTTGAAGCTCATCCATTCGATCGGTGAGGTCCACGACGTCATACTTCAGCCCACGACCTTCCAGCAAATTGATCGCACGGTCACAAAAGGGGCAGGGATTTTTTTTATAAAGAAGAATGTCAGCCATGGAGTAATCCTAAACGAAAACCTCGAAAATGTCGAGCGCTAAATGAGGCCTTTAAATGTAACAATATCTATTGCAAAAGAGTCTCAAGCCGGGATTCAAACTCGAGCGGTTTCAAAAGGGCCTTGGTCTGATCGAAGATCTCTCGGGCTTCTTCAGAATCCAGGGTCAGGTTGCGCAGGAGTTGTTTTGTCCTGGCCATCGCAAAATGGGCGTTCACATAACTTCGGCTGGCTTGGTAAAATCCCAGCACAAACTTTCGCTGGAAGCTCCATTCCGCTTGTCGCGGCTGCGCTTGGCGAATTTGCAAAAACACCTGCGGATTCCGCAGAGCCGCGCGACCAATCATAAAGTGCTCGCCGCGTGAAATTTCCCAGCACTTCTGAAGACTCTCCCGATCTACGATGTCGCCGTTGCCGACTATGGGAATGTCGATCGTCTCGCGAAGCTGCGCGAGCCATTCCCAGTGAGCCGGTGGTTTATAGCCTTGAAGTTTCGTGCGACAGTGCACGGTCAAGCGCGAGGCTCCGCCTGCTTCCAGAGCTTTTGCATTTTCCAAACACAACTTCGTGTCCTCAAATCCAAGGCGCATCTTCGCTGTGACTGGAATTGAAGCCGGGACCGCCTGGCGCACGGTCCGCACGATGGCCTCTAAGCGATGCGGAAATCGCAGAAGACTTGCGCCGCCGTCATGGCGATTCACGGTTTTAGCGGGACAGCCGAAGTTCAAATCAATGCCGACAGCTCCCAGTTCTGCGGCCCGTGCGGCGTTCGCAGCCATCGGTTCTGGCTCGCCACCCAAAAGTTGCACAAAAAGCGGAACGCCCGAGCGCGTGTGCGAGCCCGTGAAAAGTTCGGGCGCATATCGGTGAAAAACTTTGTTCGGATGCAAATTCTTCGTCACCCGGATAAACTCGGTGGTGACTTGGTCAACGCCTCCCAGTTCCGTGATCAGGTCGCGAAAGGCCCAATCCATCACACCTTCCATGGGAGCCAGCGAGAGTTTGACAAGTGAAGGATCCAGCTGGGACGGGCTCAAAGGCCTCCCATTTTTTTTACGATCTCAAAGTGTTTTTGCGAAACCGGTTGCACACTCAGGCGTGAACCCTTTTGCAGGACCAGCATGTCTTTCAGTCGGGACTCCGCTCGTAAATCGCTCAGGCTCACGAAGTTTTTGAAAGACTCGACATAGCCCACCTGCACGCAGAACCAAATGGGCTTTTCGCGAGAGGCCTTGGGATCGTGGTACTCAGAGGATTTTTCGAACTGAGTCGAATCGGGTTGCGCGGCCTGGGTGACCCGGGCCAGCCCCGCCAAGCCTGGGGGTTCAGCGTTCGAGTGATAAAAGAGAACCCAGTCTCCGACTTGCATCTCTTTCATCATGAAATTGCGGGCCTGGTAGTTGCGCACGCCGGTCCACCAGGTTTTCCCGTCTTGGCGAAGCTGATCCAACGAGTAGACGTCGGGCTCTGATTTCATCAGCCAAAAATTCGCCATTTTGCCCTCCAGACCTCGTCTAACGTCTCTCGTCAAGAGCTCGGGTTCTATCAACGGTCCTGTCAAAAGTCTATGACGGGCTCAAGGCCCCACTCGATCCCTGGATCCCTGTCCCTGAAGCCTAACGCAGCGTTACGGCTACTGTACGTTTCCTCTGAAACCATTATTGTCAGAGCTTATGGCAAGAATCGTCTTCATCACGGGTGCCACATCGGGAATCGGCTTTGCTACCGCCGAGCTGATGTTGGAAAAGGGCTACTCGGTCTGGGCCGTGGGTCGCCGTGAAGACCGTTTACGCGAGCTTCAAGAAAAATTCCCAAAATCCTGTGTCACGGGTTTCATGGATGTGACAGACACCGAATCCGTCGATGATTTTTTCTCGAAACATCATCCCGCGCAGATCGACATTCTGATCAACAACGCCGGACTGGCGGTGGGAACAGAGAAGGCCTTCGAGGCCCCGTTTGAGGATTGGAATCAGATGTTGCAAACGAATGTGACGGGACTCCTGTATGTGAGCTCCAAGGTCCTTCCCCATTTGGCTCGAAAACCGGGAAGCCATGTTGTGAATCTGGGCTCGGTCGCGGGCAAGTGGGTTTACCCGGGTGGCGCCGTTTACTGCGCGACCAAGTCGGCTGTGCGAGCTTTTTCCGAAGGGCTTCGAATGGACCTGATGGGTCGAAAAGTGAAAGTCACGAATATCGAACCGGGCATGGTTGAAACAGAATTTAGTTTAGTTCGCTTAAAAAACCAAGACTTGGCGGATCGGGTTTACGCGGGGATGGAGCCCCTACGGGCCCAGGACATCGCCGAGTCGATTCTTTGGTGCCTCGAGCGACCGGCCCACGTCAACGTTTCGGAACTGACGCTGTTCCCCGTGGATCAGGCCGGTGTAGGCCCCCACCTGGTCGCGCGAAGTTGAACTTGAAAGATTTTGAAGGAGAAAAAGTGAGCATGGAATTTCGAATTGAAAAAGACACGATGGGAGATGTGAAGGTTCCAGCCCAAGCCCTTTGGGGAGCCCAAACTCAGCGATCACGTGAAAACTTCAAGATCGGGGGCGATCGATTTCCTCGCGAGATGATCAAGGCCCTGGGAATTCTGAAGAAGTCCGCAGCCGTGACCAACGCGGACCTGGGACTGCTCGACAAGAAAAAGGCCGAGTTCATTGTGAAGGCCGCGGATGAGGTGATCGCTGGGCGCTGGGACGATCAATTTCCTCTGGTGGTTTGGCAAACAGGCTCGGGCACTCAAACCAATATGAACGCGAACGAAGTGATCGCGAACCGCGCGATCCAGTTGATGGGGCTGACGCTGCCCTCGAAAGACGTTCATCCCAACGACGACGTGAACAAGGGTCAGAGCTCGAACGACACCTTTCCAACAGCCATGCACATTGCTGTCGGTCTGCAAGTTCACGAACGCTTGCTTCCCTCTTTGGAAAAGATGCTTCAGGCGATGGTGAAGAAACAAAAAGAGTTTCAAGACATCGTAAAGATCGGCCGCACCCATTTGATGGATGCGACGCCGCTGACGTTGGGACAAGAGTTTTCCGGCTACGCCACCCAGTTGAAGCATTCACTGGTGCGAGTGAAGAATACATTGCCGCATTTGCACGAACTTGCGCTAGGCGGAACCGCGGTCGGTACGGGTTTGAACACCCACATTGATTTTCCTGTGAAAGCGGCCGCCGTCATCGCGAAAGAAACGTCCATTCCCTTTGTGAGTGCAGAAAATAAATTCGAAGCTCTGGCAAGCCACGATGCCCTTGTCGAAGTGAGTGGTGCTTTAAAAAACTTGGCCGTATCGTTGATGAAGATTGCAAACGACATTCGTCTTTTGGGAAGTGGCCCTCGTTGCGGAATCGGCGAGCTGAATCTTCCGGAAAATGAACCTGGCTCGTCGATCATGCCGGGAAAAGTGAATCCAACACAAAGTGAAGCGATGACTATGGTCTGCGCCCAGGTGATTGGAAATGACGTCGCGGTCAGTGTCGGCGGAATGAATGGACACTTCGAGCTGAACGTTTTTAAACCCGTGATTGTTTTCAATGTTCTAAACTCGATCCGCTTGCTGGCGGATGCGATGGACTCGTTCACGCAGAACTGTTTAGTCGGAATTGAAGCGAATCAATCTCAGATTAAAAAGCACCTGGATAATTCGTTGATGCTGGTGACCGCCCTGAACCCGCATATCGGGTATGACAAGGCCGCCCAAATTGCGAAGACGGCTCATAAGAACGGAACGACGTTGAAAGAAGAGGCCATTAAGCTTGGCCACATGACAGCGGAAAAGTTTGATCAAGTGGTTCGACCGGAAGAAATGACCGGTCCTTTGAGGAAGTAGCGCGTGAATTTTCAAGAGCTCTGTCAAAAGGTACCATGGATCGAAAGCGGGGATATCAGGCCTTACGTTTTTGTACGTCCTGAAAATCAGATCCCCAATCCCGGAGCTCGTCACAAAACCGATTGGTTCCCTCACGCGCCCGTGACAAAAAATCCGCTGGATCTTCAAGAGATCCATTTCGCCGATCGAATTTATTCGATTGAAGAGCGCGCCTTCGGACCTTCCAATATGGCGATGCCCCGATGGGTCTTCTATGACTGCGCGGTCATGCCTGGTTTTGTCGCCGGATTCGCCGCGCGACCGAAAGTTCTAGCCGAGGTCGTGAAGCGAGCTCTCAGCCCCGCGATGTACGCGGCCACAGGCAGTGCCGTCGGCAAAACCGACTTTCTGCCGCAGCTAAAAGCCTTGGAAGAGATGGATTGGGTTCCGCTCTCGCTTTTTATTATCATTCCCACCATGCATCGTGGAGAGTGGGTGGCTCACAATCTTTGCTCGGTGAATTCGCTGCTTCCCAAAGAAGAGCAGTTCTACGGGCTTGGGTTTTTGTCGAAAGCCTTTGGTCTTTGGTACGCGAACGTTGAGCAGTGTTCGGGTATGACTCAGTGGGGAAGCCCGGCCCTGAAGCTGCATTCCCATTACGGCTGGCTTGAGCTTGTCGGGGCCTATGCGCCCGTGCACTCCCATCGGCAGACGATTACTTACCGGGCCGAGGTCCATGTGGATCTTTGGGCGAATTTTTTTAAGCGCGACCAGGACTTGGCCTTCCTGGAAAACTTTGGTCCCAGTGGGCTCGAGATCGATCCCAAGGACGAGAGCTCGATGGTTCGCTTGCAGAAAGCGATCGAAGAAAACCGGCTCTCGTATTACTTGAGCGCGCATGAGATTGCTTTGAAACGATTAGATGAAAAATTAACGATTTATCAACCCCAGTCGACTCAAATGAGTTAGGAAGAGAAGCTATGACGAGCCTATCCTTACCCCCCGTTGCAAAATCCTTCTACACCCTTTGTAAGAAGTGTGACACTGATCGCTATCATATGGTGACGGCTCACACGTCTTCGACACAGGCGAAGATGAAGTGTGAAGTCTGCGGGAAAACCATGACTTGGAGTTTGCCGAAGTCCACTTCAGCTGCAAGCAAGGCCCGCGCGAAGTCGGCAACGCCTCGAGGTCGCTCGAATCATCGTGAACAGTGGGAACTGTTGCTTCAGACTCACGCGGCCTCGCCCGAGCAGCCCTACAATCTGCGAGTGAAGTTCGAACCTAACACGGTCTTGAATCACCCTAAGTTTGGCCGTGGTTTCATCAAAGAAGTTCAGTCTGATAAAATCTTTGTGATTTTCGAAGACGAAGTTAAAACTCTGATGCACAACCGCGCCTAGTCTTGGTCTGACGATGACATCTGAATGGACGAAAGGTCTTAACCCCGAGCAGGTTGAGGCCGTTCAACATAATCAAGGCCCGCTCCTGATTTTAGCCGGAGCTGGGTCGGGGAAAACAACTGTGCTTGTTTCTCGCACAGGACGCTTGATCAGCGAGAATGTCGTTCGTCCAGAAAACATCACGGTCCTGACCTTTACCAACAAAGCCGCTCGTGAGCTCAAGCATCGCGTGGAAAAGCGCGTCGGTGAAAAGGCCCACGGAATCTGGACGGGGACCTTCCACGGATTTGGTTTGCAGCTTCTGAAAACCTTTCCCACCGAAGCAGGATTAGAGCCCCACTTTGGAATTCTGGATTCATCGGACTCTTCAAGTTTGATTCGAGAGCTCCTCAAGGAAACGCGATCGGCGACAAAGTCCTCGTTTGATCCCGATCGACTTCTGCAAATCATCAACTCGAAACGCTCAAAGCAGTCCTATGCGCCCGTCGAGGACGACTACGAAGAAATGGCGCAAGTCCTTCAGGAAAAGTACGAAAAGAAATTAAAGTTGCTCAATGTGGTCGACTTTGAAAGCCTTCTTCTTCTGCCCCTTCGTTTGCTCCAACAAGATGAAGCCGTGAGGGCCCGCGTTCAGCGGCGCTGCCATTTTCTGATGGTCGATGAGTTTCAAGACACGAACTTCATTCAGATGGAGTGGATTCGAAACATGTGGGGGGAGCAGCAGAACATCGCGGTGGTTGGAGACGACGATCAGAGTATCTACGGCTGGCGAGGAGCGCTGGTTCAAAACATCCTCGATTTCCCGAAAGAATTTAAGAATTGCCGCGTGATTCAGCTCACGCGGAATTATCGCTCCCATGAGCCGATCTTGGCTCTGGCGAATCAGGCAATCCAGTTTAATGAAAAGCGACACGGCAAATCTTTGCGACCCGAACGTCACGTCGAAAAACGAGAACTTCCTGAAGTCTTTGTTTTTGAAAATGAGAACGAAGAGGCCGAAGGTGTCGTTCGTGAAATCCAAGATCAAATTCGATTGGGGCGAAAAGCCGGTGACATTGCCGTCCTCTATCGCTCGAACTCCCAAGGGGCGTTCTTAGAGGGTGAACTGCGTAAAAATCGAATTCCCTACCAGATCACTGGTGGTACTTCGATCTTCGAGCGCAAAGAAGCGAAGGATGTCCTGAGCTACCTCGAACAGTCGCTGCGACCGAATGATTTAGGGTTGAAGCGCATTCTCAACGTTCCCCCACGCGGACTGGGGGATGTCAGTCTGGAAAAGATTCTTCTCTTTGCAAAAGCGCAGCGCCTACCGCTTTTTCAGGCCTTGGTCCGACATGGGCAGATCGATCTTCCGTCGCAGGCTCACGAGGGCTTGACGCAATTTTTAGAGTCCCTTCGTCAGCTTCCGAAAAAGATCCTCGAATCCGAAGCGACTCCCGGGGCTGTGACCTCGGCCTGGAAGCAGTTCTTCGAGGGTGTGGGTTATTCCCAGTATCTTCACAAGGATTCGACAAAGGCGGAATCGGCCCAAGCTCGTTGGGTGCGGGTCGAGATTGTCGGTCGATTGCTCGAGAACTCCCTGCATCGCAACGGCTTTTCTCAAGAGTCTCTTCGCGCCTTCTGCGATATGGTGACCTTGCGTGATGACGAGGACGAGCAAGATCGTTCGCAGTACGTTCAGCTGATGACTCTTCATGCCTCGAAGGGGCTTGAATTCCCTGTGGTGATTTTGGCGGGCCTGGAAGAGGACCTCTTGCCGCACAAGACACTGGGGGGTCATATCGAAGAGGAGCGTCGGCTTTTTTATGTGGGAATCACGCGGGCGCAGGAAAAGCTGATGATGACCCGATGTCGTCTGCGTCAGCGCTATGGCCAGCTGCGCCCGGTCAGTCCAAGCCGCTTCTTGGTTCAGCTAGATCCCAGTCTTTACGTCGAGCACGAGCACGGGGTTCGCCCCTGGAAAGAAGAGCAAAGGACCTCGATGGTCGGGGACTTTCTCAAAAAACTCGAGCAGGGCGGCAACCCGAAATCGAAGCCCGTTCGCCAACCCTAAGAGCTCCCCCGCGCCTGGGCCTTGCTCGGTCTGTGCGGCGCTCAAGGTTGAAACCTTGAACTGTGATAAATGACAGATGGGCCCGATCACCTGCGGGGGGTCATGGGCTCTCGAAAATCTGTGGACTTTAGTGTAAAGTATGGGAACTTTAAAGTCCGATCCCGGCTCGAAACCCCGTGGATCTTGCGAGGTTGTTATGGCTCAGAAACGTCATGGTTCTCACGAAAAATCTTCTCATCACGGCAAAGGGTCTCACGGAAAAAAAGCGGGACGCGGGAAGTCCCACGCCACTCGCAACACGGACTCGGACTTCTCTGAGGATTTGAAAACTTCTTTTGAAGAATTAGACACCGCCGCCGATCACGTCTCTCACCAGGATTCCTGGACTGAGAAAGCGGAACATGAGGGTGAGTACGACGCCAATGTCTACAATGAAAAACAAACTCACTCTGAAACGGAGTCTTCTACCGAAGAGCCTCAAGAGTCTCGTTTGGAATTTCCCTATTCGGATATTTTGCGCGCCTATGTTCCCGAAGCGATGAAAGTGGCCGACAAGGCCGCGACGGATTGGAAGCAAGACGGATCCTTCATGAATCTGGGAATCGAAAACCCCTACGCCAATATGGTGATCAGCGCCGGTTTGCAAAAAGCGAAGGAAGTCGAAAAGAAGTTGGAAGAAAAGGGTGTTCTGTCGACGGTCCGAATGGGAATCGAAGTCCTCAAGCAACAGGTTAACAAGAGAAAATGAGCCGAGCGCAACGAATCGAAAACAGTTTGAAAAATTTGAATCCTGAGCTTTTCGAGCTTGAGAACGAGAGCGACCAACATGCGGGTCCTCCCGGGCGCGAGACTCACTTTAAGCTGTTGATGGTTTCAGCCGCGTTCGAGGGGCTTTCTCGAGTCGATCGTCAGCGTCAAGTTTACGATCTTTTGAAGGCCGAGCTTCAATCCGGTCTACACGCTTTAACTTTAAGACTTCTGACCCCCCAAGAATGGTCCAACTCGAAAAGCGAATTCCAATCTCCAGCGTGCGCCTCGGGGACGACACGTGGTTCAGAAAGGAAACCTCATGGTTGAGACGGCGACTCCTTATCAACGACTTGATCACCTGTATGCGGGTTTCTGGCGCAGATTCGCGGCGATGGTGATCGACACGCTTCTTCTGCTGTTGCCGACTGTGCTGTTCGAGTGGGGCCTGCCCTTTATCGGAAGTGTCGTCGTCACTTTCTTTTATTTTCCGATCTTCGAGTCCTCTTTTGCGCAAACAACTCCGGGCAAGTACGTGATGGGTTTACGCGTGACGAATGAATTGGGTGGGCGCCTGAGCTTCACTCGAGCGGTCATTCGGTTCTTCGCGAAGTATGCGTCGGCGCTGGCCCTGTTTCTAGGATACATCCTTCAGGTTTTTACGCCTCGACGTCAGGCCCTGCACGATATGTTGGCAGGCGCCGTGGTCATTCGACAGCAGTACATAGCTTCGCCGAACTGGGCCCAAGCGTGGCTTCGTCAGATGCGCTGGCTCTTGCGAGCCGAAGGGCCTGTCACAGCGGGCGCCAGAGACGAAGAAAATTTTTACTCAAGGGCGCCGCAGATGGCGACATCAGACAGCTCGGCCGCACCTGAATCGGCGGCCGCAAGCTCTTCGAACGTACTTGAGTCCATCGAGCGACTGCACGAGCTCTACAAAGCCGGCGCCTTAAGCGAAGAAGAGTTTCAAGCGAAAAAATCCGAACTCCTCCGCCACCTCTAGCGCGGTCTGATGGTCTCCCAATAAATAAGTCTTCGGACACGGGTTGTTGTCCATAGTCAATTGTCTCATTATGATGCGGAAGATCGGCTCTCTCTAGATGTCTCGACAAGTCTTAATCCAATCCATCGAGCAAGATGCATTAGATAGCAGCTCTAGTCCTTGACCATTGTCATCGTTATCTAAACCTGACTCGCAGTTTTGCCGATAAAAAGTTGTTTTCTAAAGGAAATCGGTGAACGCTAAAAAGACCTTTAATATCAATGAAATTTCGGATTTTGTCGACCTCGAAGTCGGACGGGAAGACTTTGGGATTAGGCGAATAGTTGAGGGGATACCCGAGGAACAGTTAGTCCAGCGGAATGTCCTAGGTCCACTCCGACCCGTAGAATATGAAGACAATCTTGTGACATTGCAGGGAAAGAATATCTACTTCAGCCGTTTTCGCGCGGGTGATACTGTTGACGTAGCCATCATTGACTCACAAACAAAAAGGTTCAGATCTCTTTTCACTGCCGGAATTAGTTCAGTCAGTTTTACTGACCCTGGATCGATAGATGTTAAGATTCGTCGTGAGGTAGTGCACGACCTTCCATCGGTAGTGTTTCTGATTCCAAAGACGGCCATGTCCCAGGTTTAGTTGAAATTTAAAGGTTGAGTGGCTCAACCAATCTGTGTTTTCAATAAGTTACAACGCTTTATGGAAATACAATAATGAAAGGGCCACCCAATGAAAAAGAATGTACTGAAAGCGTTGAAAAA
>JBKDHV010000039.1:0-26745 GCA_046336915.1 Bdellovibrionales bacterium | reverse complement strand
AACCCAATGTGAAATCCACAGTGGCCATGGAGATGTCTGCCCATCGCTCTTGTCTGGGCTTCAATCTGTGCAAAGCACTGCGAAAACTGAGCGATCAACAACTTCAAATGGCATAGCGGCTGGAGCTTCGGGACCGGTGGCCGGCGATCGGCCCAGTTATCCACAAAACTTCGACTGAAAAATCAGAAAATTTGTGGCTAACTGACGAAATTTGACGAATCAAATCGCCGAACTCGCTCTAGATACTGATGTCGATGACTGTACGAGGGGTTGGATCTCGATGGACGTTGAGATCACAGTCGATAATGAACGTTTTAACTTTGATCCTTCATGTAGGTTTAGCTTTCGTAAGACGTTCGAAACTAGGACTGGTTTAAAATGTAAAATTGAAGCGGGTATGTGCTCATCGTTCTCTCCAAAGAATAGATTGGAAGTTAGATGTGATGATGGGGCCAAAAAGTCGGTAAGTCTCGCTTGTCCACAGGAAGACTAATTGAACCCACTTCCTTCTGAAGCTCCGGACTTCAGAACCTCTAAACGTTTTGAAACAGCGGAAGACTTTGGCCTTTGATGCGTGAAGAATTGCGTTCAGCCTTTGGATTCGCCCTAGCTACCCGCTGGCTTTTTTCTTGAAGGTCATCATGACGTAGCTGACGTCGTCCTTCAGTTGGGCCATGCCTCGGTGTTCGGTGATTTCGCGGCGAACGAGTTTCATGGTGTGGGCGATTTCGGGGTCTTCGGTGAAACCCTTCATCAGGATCTGAAGAAATTTTCTTTCGCCCCAGAGGTCACCGGCTTCGTTTTCGAGCTCGACGACTCCGTCCGTGAAGGCGACGATGCGGTCCCCTTCGCTGAGCTGAAATTGACACTCCTTAAAGACCGAATCGTAACTCTGTCCCAAACGAGGCGAGGTGTGTTCGTCTAAGATTTGCACGTCGGATTTTTTGATGGGCGTCCCGAATTTGGGAAAGTGAAACGGTGGGGTGTGGGAGGCGTTGATGTATTTCAGAAGCCCCGTTCGAAGATCCAAATTCATCAAGAAAAAGGTCATCAAAACTTTTCCGCCACCCACATCTCGAATCGAGCGATTCATTAAGCTCATCAGCTTGGTAATGGGGAGTTCGGGAAACTCTTGCAGCATGGTTGATGCACTTTTGGCAGCGGTTGTGACGAGAGCTGCGGGTGCCCCGTGTCCCGTGGCATCGCCCACCCAAACGCGGACAAGCTGATTTTCATGGTCAAGATGGTAGTCGTACCAATCCCCGCCAATTTCGCTCGCTTGCTGGTTGAAGCCTTGAACGTGGATGCACTCATTAAAAAGATCGTGCTTAGGAAAGATCGCTTTTTGAACTTCTTTTGCATGATCGAGCTCTGCAAAAGCTCGCTGTTTTCCGGACTCTTCGTCCAAGAACGAACGAATATCCTGAGCCATACTTTCGAAATGATAATTCTCTAAACTTTTACGAAGTTGGCAAACGTAGCGAAAGCGCAAGAAAAGGCTCCACGAGTTCTTTTCCACAAGAAGGTGATCAAGCTTGTTCTCTTTAAGCTTCTGAAGCCTTGCGGTCGTCATCGTGGATCCCGGAGAAATAAGCGTCAAGAGTCGGTTGTTTTCCGCCAAATAACATTTCACTGGAAAGTCGACAGCTACGCCCCGGTAAAAATCCTCGATGTCCACCTCATAGTGGTCCCCAAAGTTTTCGGAGGGCTTCAGTTCCACAGCCTTTAGGTCATACTCAAGAAATCCAATGTGCGCTTCATCCTTCGCGTTGGCAGTCGTCAGAAGAATCGACTTGAGCGAGCGTCCCCACGCGACGACATCTAAGTCCTTCACTTCCATGTCGTGCGGCGCCTGCCACACAACGTCCTCACCCTTTTGCTTCATCTCGATTTCAAGTTGGCGACAAAATTTTCCAAGCCAGAACTCGTCAAATTCTCCGCCCACATCGGCTGAAGAACCTAAAACAATGAAACCCTTCTTAGCTTTCATTTGAACGTACGAAAAAAGAATTCGAGAACACTGAGTCGCTCTGCGGGCTGGAGAACCATGAGGAGTCGGCATGACTTGAGCCAGAGCCGCCTTCATAGCTGCTTCCATTTTCTCTCGAAATTCGTCTTTGTTAAGCTTCGCATCTTTTCCGTTTTCCCGAAGCTCAGGGCGCACGTAATGGATCTCGTCAATCGTCCGATTTTGCAGAGTCTCGGCGCTGGATCGAATCATCTTTCGAGTATGTTTAAGAATCAGCTCGGCTGAAATCGGAGGCGCCATCCGAACGGGAAGTTCACAGCTATTCAGTCGTATCAGCGATGAAGGCTTCGATTGATCGACATAGGCAAAAGTGGCCACCTCGAACTTTGAGGGCAAGAGCTCACTCATCTTTAGAATGCTCTGTTCCTGAGGGTGATCATAATCTAGCATAACAAAATGGGGCTTTGTGGTCATGAGCTCATTCAAGGCTTCTTGAATAGACGAAGTCACTCGGACTTCGAGGCCTTCATCCCAAAGGGTCTTCACGATTCCACGATTGAATTCATCATTTCGAGCCACAATCAGAAGTCGATACTTCGTGTTTGCAGCTGGATTGTTCTCATTTCGACTAGCCATGTAAGTTAATCTTGAATGAACTACCTGCATTCTCAAGATCTAGTTCACGAAAACTCGCCTGGACCATGGTCGCGATGTCCACATGACAAGTCTGACTCTTATGCGAGAAGATAGAAAGACATGGAAAGCGCAAAAGATCTCATGTCGACCAAATTGATCACCATCAGCGTAACGGATACGCTGGCGAATGCGGCTAAACTTCTCTTGAAGGAGAAGATCTTTTCGATTCCTGTGCTCGATAGTCACGAAGCCGTTGTGGGACTTTTGACGGAACAGAGCCTGCTACGGTGCTATGTCCTGCTGAAAGGACAAAAGAAAACCAATGAGACCCTCGAGAAGCTTATCCAGTACTTTGAAGTTCCTGTCCTGTGTTCAAAACAGACCGAGTTCTTCGAAGTTCTGACCCTTATGATTCGATCTCAATCCAGCCGTATTCTTGTCAAAGACGAAAAAGGGAAGTTGGCAGGAATCATTTCGCCCCGTGATTTGATCCATAGCTTCGTCATGATGGAATTCTGATCTTTTTTTTGACAGGATCTCGTCTTTGTAGCCTCATCAAGGTATGGAGGCACCATGGCAGTTCCAACCCTGATCCTCGTTCTCGCGACTCTTTTCAGCCAGACGAGTTTTGCTCAAGTTAGTCCATATCTGGTTCAGTACCGTAAAACATTAGATTTTCATACCCAACTCGCCCAGACGAAAGGCCTGCAACTGCGTCGCCTCCTTCAAGAGCAGACTCGGCTGCGAGAGGTTGAGGTGCTCGGGGCCCAATCTCAGCAGGCGGAGACTCTTTGGATTGCTTATGGAAGTTTGCTCAAGCTTACGCCCCAGGAAGCGTCCAGGCTTCGTCAAAATTTTCAGGTGGAACGTTTGACCTCCCTGAACCATCGCGTGCGACTCATGATCCCTCGTCGCGAAGCTGAGGTTTTGCAGCAGGTTCGCTACACCTACGGTTTACAGAAGATCAAAATCCCCGAAGTTCGCAGTCGCTTCTGGGGACTTGATGGGCGTGGCATCCGAGTCGGAGTGATTGATACCGGAATCGACCCGCGCCACCCCGCCCTTCAAGATCGCACTGTGGCCTATCGAGATTTCACGACGAAGCCTATTTCTCAGATCCGAGATGATCATGGGCACGGCTCCCACGTAGCGGGAACTGTGGGGGCTCGGGACGTCAATGGCCGAAGCGTGGGAGTCGCCCCAGGAGTCGATTTTGTCATCGCGAAAGTTTTCAATTCCCGCGGCAGCGCTGAAGAGGCCGAGTTGCTGAAAGCGCTCCAGTGGATGGCCGATCCTGATGGGAATGCAGACACCGATGATGGAGCTCATGTCGTCAACAACTCGTGGAATAACGATAAGGATTTTTCCAAAATGGATCCCGAAGAAGAACCCTTTTGCCAGGTCGTCTCGGAGCTCAAAAAGCTTGGAACGATTTCTGTTTTCGCGGCCGGCAATGACGGCCCTGAAACCGGCTCAATTAAGCTGCCCGCCGCCTGCCCCGATTCCTTGACAGTGGCCTCGACAGATCGCGACGATCGCGTGGCGACGAGCAGCTCGCGCGGCCCCGTCCAATGGAAATCTCGAAAAATTCTGAAGCCCGATGTGGCAGCACCGGGTGTTTCGATTGACTCGGTCGCAGCGGGGGGCGGTTACACGACGAAGTCTGGAACTTCGATGGCGGCCCCGCATGTGGCCGGAGCTCTGGCGCTTGTTCTGCAACGCTATGGAAATCTAACCCCAGATCAGGCTGTCGAAACTTTAGTGTTCGGAGCGCAGGATCTGGGCGCGGCGGGCCCCGATATCCAATTCGGCGCGGGACGCATCGATCTTTTGAAAGCTCTCGAGCAGCCCTAGAAGTCATTAGAAGCAGAACGTGTGCTGAGGTTCGCGACGGGGTTCGCAGTAGGCGTAACTGGGCTCGTCCACTGTGAAGGCGCCTTCAGGATGATGGTAGCGACACTTCAAAGTAGAAGCTGAAGCGGGGCCTGACTCCCAACAGCGGTAGAAGAGTCGCCCTTTTTGAAATCGACCGGCGCGATTTTTTAAAAGTAAAGGCACAATGAAACTTGTGCATTCACGCTCGGGATCACCACAATCGACCTCTTTCAAGGGCCACTCGGCGATAAGTTCGAATCCCGGCATTGGATACTGAAACGCCCGCGGATATTCAGCAAAAGTCCCAGCCTGAGTTTGTGAGGCGACAAAAGCCACAAGGATCAAGATCATGTTGCGCATGGGAGCTCCTTTTGGAGGATTTCTTCCACAAGTTCCCAGACTTGAAAACAAAAAAGCCAGGAAGCCCCCCGAGGCCCTGTAAACCCCCGAAATGACCTATAAATCTTACGCACCGGACCTGAGGACTGAGGGACCTGTCCCTCTTTGAGTGGCCAAAAAATCGTCAAACGCCTCTAGATTTAAAAATCCCCGCGATCCCGACGAAAAGTGAGGAAGGAGGCCTGAGGTGGCTAGAAAAATTGGCATTGGCATCTTGCTTTTGGTGTTAGCACTTCCCGTCCTTCTTTTTTTCTCCTGGAAGCCCTTTCGCAACTTTACAACTTTTGCGCTTTGGAATTTACAACTGGCCACTCCTGTTCCTGTTCAAGATGCCATGGCCCAGATGGAGGAAACTCTCATCACTCTGTATGGTCGCACTCCTGAACCTGAAGTCATTCAAAGCCTGCTGACTTTAAAAGATGAATTGTCCCGACATGCGAAGTACTCGGTCGATCTTGAGAACCGGCTGAATACGACCTATGAAACGCTGACGATCAAACTTCCGAAGCGAACCTTAGCTTCGGAGTATGAATCGAAATTTCAGCAAACCTGGAAAGGCGTTGAAAAACTCAAGATCCCGATAACGCTTGATTTCGTCATGGGTGTGGGATTACGAGCTCAGGCCGTCGCCGAAATGAAGCCGAGCGCTGAGGGCTTACGAAAGTTGGCGGATGAGCTGCGGCTGTACGGGTCGCTCAAAGTGAATCAGGGGACGACCACGGCTGTTCACCTGAGCGCCCTCACGACCGACTTGAAACCAAGAGTCCTAGAAATCGCTCGACAGTTTCTCGACTCGACGGAGATTCAGAAAGAGCGGCGCGAAGCGATTGTGAAGTGGCTGGACCAGGCGCAAACCCAGCTTGTTTGGCTTGAGGGCATTCCGGTCTATCAGCTTTCTCATCCCCAACATACGACACACTCTTTGTTTGTCACCTTTGCAGATTCCCAGCGTCTGATTTGGGCCTCAAACCCCGAGCTGATGCTGAAGCTTTTTGAAAATATGGGAACCGCCACGCCGCCCGCCGAACCTAGTGTGTCGAAGTCCTATCCCGACGACTTGACTTGGGCTCATGTCAACCTTGAGAAAGTGATCTCTTTGCTTCCACCGGCTTGGTCCCTGCTCATGCCGGCGTTCATGAAAAGTTTGAAGGCCTTAGAGCTCCATCTTCAGCTGCAAAAAAAGATGGGACTTCAAGCGGAGATTGTTTTCACGCGCCCCCAAGACGCTCAAGAGTCTTTTAAGGGTCTTCAGTCCTTGATGTCACTCAAGCGCTCTCGGGAAGATCTTAAAAAAGTGGAGACTCTGTTTTCTGAAAAAGGCCGCTTTGCTGTTGAGGGCTCAAAAATTGTTTTGGGAGTAACTCTTACGTTTGATGAAATCAGGACTGCGACTCTGGATGAAGTTAAAAAAACATACCTCCATGTGGCTGAAGATTTGAAACGACTGTCCACCGTCGTGAGCTACATGAACCACTACAAATGGCAAAAACTGGAAATGACCTATCAGCATGATTCAGCCTTTCTGTTCCCGCGGGTTGGTGAGCCTTTAAAACTGAAAACGGGACGGCGATTGACTTTCAAAGTGCGTAAGCCCGCGAGCAAATTTAAACCGTTCGCGCTTGTCACTCAATTAAGCTGCGAAGAGAAGGCCCAAGCCCAGCTGCGCTTCAAAGCTGGATCCGAGGCTCAGGCTCGGAAGCTCTTCCGACTTTATGAGGCCCCGGAAACAGCGAATACCGAGTGGAATGATCTTCAGTCAGATAAGAGTGTGATGGTGTTCATGATCCCGGATTCTCAGGATGTCGAGCAAACCGAGTTGATCTTTCAAACACCCGAAGACGACGACGAAGGTCTCACCGCCGGCAATCCCTTTCAGCGAAGTCTGAAAAAGGACTGCGAAGTCATAATTGAGCCCTTCTTATTGGTTTCAGGCCCACCCAGCCAGTAAAAGGGGACATCAATCGCGATCCCCCACGTCCCCGCGAGGGCCCCTCATTCACGCCCCAATACGGCCCTGTCAAAAAGAAGAACAGCTAAATCTTGAAGAGATGCTATCTAGGCGGATTTGAACCTGGAACTTGATCTGCATGTTATGTCCTCAGCATCTTCTGTAGAGGTGATATTGAAATTTGGATCCCCCTTCGCTCTCAAAAAATTTCTTATACTAGCTCTTAGTTTGAGTGGGGCTCCCAATCTTGCCTTAGCCCAGATTGGAAATCCGACTTCGATCTTTCGCTACTCCGCTCTGCGAATAGGTGAAAGCCTTGGTGAAAAGACTCCGAACTGCACGGGTTTCTTTATCACTCCTCGCAGTCACTTTCTAACGGCCCTTCATTGCTTTAATGGCGTCATCGACTCGAAAGAGCAACTTCCTGAACACGTGCAAATCTTTCTGCGCGATCAAAAGCGTTCCGTGAGAGCCCGGATTCTTCGCTCGGGCTATCCCTTGATTGAGCGCGTGCAGATTCATAAAGGCTTTTTTGAATCGAGCGATCAAGAGCGTGAGACTCAAACCCGAGAAATCTTAAGTCGCAGCGAAAAAAGAACACTCCAAGCTCCTGATTGGATCCTTCTTCAACTGGAAGACACTCGGACCTCTTCATGCCTGCAGATTTCGAATACACCACCGCGCGCTCAAGAAGAGTTAGTTGCGCTCGGTTTCCCAGCTTTGGAAAGCTACCAGTTTGCAAAGCGAACGGGGCGAACTCAACCCGAAGGCTTGCGTGTCTGCCACGCCCGACTTTTCAATTCGTCGGCCTTCTCAAGTGGGCTTTCTGGAAAAATTTCTCCTCAGGCGAAAAGAGCCTACAACGAGTACATGAAATTTGGCGTGCTCCCGACGGATATCAACTTCGCAGGAGCCATGTCGGGAGGGCCCGTTCTTCAAATGTCGGGGGCTGTCGCGGGGATCATTAGCAATAGTTCGATGCCCTGCCCTCGAGTGTATGAGGCCGTTGACCTTCAGGCCGTGCTTCCAAGTCTTGATCCATCCCTATTGAACGCCAACAAATCTTGCCGCCGATTGGAGACTTTATGAAATCGAAAATGATTCTAGCCCTGATGGGGTTCACTCTAGCGGCGAAGGCGTCCCCTGCTTTCTTGACCGAAACCCAGCAAGCCCTGAAGAACTCGGGCCTGCGTGTTGTGGAGCTTGAAAAAGCTCGAGGTCTAAACGAAAAGGCCGATACGAGTTTGCTCTGGCTAGCCGATCGGATGGATCAGTTTCAAGAGTCAGCCGTTCTCGTTTTTAAAGAAACGGGCCTGCGGCAGGACACCGTCTTTGTTCGTCCCGAGGCTTCCCCATTTTCTCTTCAGCGGGCCTCAGCCCTCTCTAAGAATAAGGAGTTTAGAAAGAACTCGGATCTTGGTCGGAGTTATTTCTTGAGCTACCGCTACTTTCGATTCGATTTCAAAAGAGTCTTCGAAGATCCCTCTCTTCTAGACGAGCGTCTCTGGAGAGATCAAATTGAACGTCGACTGGTGGATCTTTCTTCCGAGGCCGTTATGATGGGCGACCTCTATATTCGGTCGCAGGTCACGGTGACTCGAAACCTGTTGAAACGCTCGAAAGTTGATCAAACCGTGCAACGGCAGCAAGAGTCATTCATTGAATACAACTTGAACCACCTGAAAGTTGTGGCGGGTGACGTTCTTTTCACAGTCATGGAACTGAAGAGTCACTATCCTCTTCTTGATCTTGAGCCCGAAGAGCTCGCTCAAAGAACAAAGAACCTTCAAACTGTCTTGGAGAACGTGAGGAAGATCCAAAAGATCCGTGAGGATTTGATAGGCGCTCGAGAGAAGAAATAAGACTATCTAAAAAACTCAAAAAGAAGATCAGACTCGTGGCTATCTCATCGCAACTGAGACCCGACGGGTCTTGACCTGTGACAGTGTTTTCATAAGGACAGGCTGATTTTCCTCACATTCAAAATTCCGACTAGATTTCTGGAGTAGCCCCCTTCACACTTGCTGCATGAAAAATTGGGGGGCCGCGGGACTCTTGTTCTCGGTTTTAATTTTGACCAATTGGCTGAGTCTGCTCTTGGCGCTGCTTTTTCACGCTCGCCACGGGGGGCTTCCCTTTTGGGCCTATCTTCTTGCGCTCCCGCTCATGAGTTTTTGCTTCACCGGACTTTTCATTCTGTCCCACGATGCGCTCCACGGAACTCTGGTTCCCGGATGGCCATCGATGAATCGAGCGTTGGGAAGGCTCAGCTTTTTTCTGTATGCGGGTCTTCCATTCCGTAAAATGAGGGCGGCTCATCAGAAACACCACGATGTGCCCACAACCCATGAGGATCCCGACTCGTACTTTCCCGGTCGCCCCCAATTGATGCGTTGGTATCTGAAGTTCATGTGGACCTATGCAAGTCCCTCCACGCTTCTTTTTTTCTCTGCCGCCCTTGTCCTCTGCCAAGCCCTTGGCGTTGCAACTTTAGATTTCTTTTTTTTGTGGGCGCTTCCCGCCCTGTTGAGTTCATTCCAGTTTTTTTATTTTGGGACTTATCGACCGCATCGTCCCCCCGCGGCTTTTTTAAATCGTGAGTGCGCGGTTGACCACGGTTGGAGTTTTGGCCCTCCCTTTTAAGTTGTTATCACTTTGGCCATCACCGACGCCATCATCAAAGACCCGAGCTCCCCTGGTGGGCGCTCGCGTTTTCGACCTCGCAACAACTGGAGGAAAGCCAATGGATCCTGCCTTGTCTTGTCTTTTCTTTTCGTCATCGGGGGTTTCGTCGGGATGGAGTTTCTGTCCTGGTTTTTCCACCGCTTCCTTTTTCATGGCCCCTTCTGGGCCTGGCACCGTTCTCACCGCGAACCTTCTCGCGGATTCTTCGAGAAAAATGATCTCTTCTCGTTGGGCTTTGCTCTGGTGAGCCTTTTCTTCTGGTTTTCATCGAACCCCATGGTGCGTCTTTGGGCCTTAAGCATGACTCTCTACGGCCTTCTGTATTTTCTCGTTCACGATCTTGTGATTCACCGACGCCTTTCCTTTCCTGTGCAAGTTCCAACCTGGCTTCGTAAGGTCGTCCGGGGTCATCGTCACCATCACCGAAGCCGAGATCAAAAGGGGCAAGGGCCCTTCGGCCTGTGGAGCGGTCTTTAGAGACTTGACCATGGAAGATCCACCCTACTGCGCCGCAGCTCCTTAAACGCACAACTGAGGCCGAAAGGTGAATCATTTCGAGACAGTTCTCGGTGGCCTGAGCCCTGCAATCAAAGCTTGAAAGGCGCTTTCACGATCCGAACTGTGAGCGAAAGGTATCCCATGAACCTAATTTGTTCATTTTTTGTCATTCTGACTACCAATTTGTCAGCTCTTGCACAGGACCGATGGGAGGTTCGGGAAGTTCCGATGACCCAAGAAGAGGCCAACTTCGTCCGTGATTTAAACCTGTATCGAGCCAGAGATGGAGAGGCCCCTCTGAAGTATCGGGCCTATCAAACTCCCGACGGAGACAGGCATCTTTGGACCACCACCTTTTTTGGAGATGAGACCTCTCGAACTCAGACCCGCGCCCATCTTTTCTTTTCAAAACTGCATCAGCTTACAAATGGAGCGCCGGTGGTGACCGAGCTCTTTGCCGGTTTCTCATCTGCAGGTTACCAGACTGAGCTGCTGAAGTCGGATCTTCAAGCCTATACGAAAGCCAGCATCTCGGAGAATAAGCGGCTTTACGGTCCGAATACAAAGACAGTGTTTATCAGTGGGGCGACAGCCGAAGGCATCGGGCTAGTCTACTCGCCGGAGGTGGCTGGCCCGGATCTTTTAAAAATCGGGATTGTCTCTGATCAAGCGCTCGCCTATGAAATGAAATACGGAAATCAGATTGCCCCCCAGGATCTGATTTTCCTGGTGAAGACATTCACCGACAAAAGTGGAAGTCGAACTTGGGAAGTCAAGCCAACCGAGGGCGACACGTCCTACAATAACTCGGCCCATGACCAAATTGACTCGAAAAAATCTAAATTCAATCTTTTCGAAGGTGGAGAGATTGGTTTCAAAGAAGCCCTTGAATGGCTTGAGAATCGTGCGAGCGCCTCGTTTGCGCGCCGCAAATTTGAATTGAACCTGTTTCTGGGATACGAGGCTACAAAACATAAAAAAGACAAAGGTTATCGAGCTGCTTCGCAGTTGACCCAGATTCTTCTTCGGTTTCCAGAGCTGATTCCCACGAACGTTACAGTCAACTTGTATAGAGCCGGCGAAGTCGAAAAGGGCCCTGTGTCTTTTGCAGAGTTTCGAAAAACAAAAGCCGCCCGTCGTCTTCTCGATAAGAGCTCTGCAGCCTACCGAAGCTATGTTCAAAGGAAGAAGGCGCAGGTCGAGTCCATCAAGCAAAAAAACAATCAGTGGTACCAAAAGAATCAAGATCAACTTGAAGCCGAGATCCGTAAACATGAAGCCTGGTTAAAGACGGATGGTATTGCCTCAACAGTTTTTGCTGAGTCTCAAGAACGCAATCAGCGCTCGTTAAAGTTTTGGCAGATGGTGATGGATCCGAACAGTGTTGTTCACCCCGACCATAAACAGGACCGCGAATCGGGAGTCGCCAAGCAGTCAGCCCAGCTAATAAGTGCAAGAATTTCATCGCTTGATTGGATCATTGCGAATCTTTCTTCACCTGATTCCCTCGGAAACGGAACAAAGCTGAAGTGTTCAGCAGTCCTGCAGTAACGCCAGCTCAAGAGGGCTGTTCGACCTAGGCTCGCATCAACAGAGTCCCTTGGTGCAACCCAAGGCCGAGCCGGCTCTGAATCCCTGTAAAATCTATAGGCGGCCTTTACTTTTCCCAGAGCCTCGATAGAGTGCGCCCAAAGATGAAATCGCGGTTCGCGCTTTCCTTCAAGCTCGAGGAGATTCCATGAAATTCGTCGCCACTCTTTCTCTTATTCTTTCGGCAACTCTTGCCTTTGCAAATGTTCAGACTCGCAAGGTTTTTGAGGTGCGAAAGAAATCTGTGCCGACCGAGCACTATGTTCTTTTGGACGCGAAGTACAATCGCGTGGCCCTTCTTCAGATTGAAGATCGGTTCGAACACACTTTGGAAATTCTAAATCCCACGACGGGCACGGTTCAAAGCCGCACACGCATCGCCGCGGGCAAGTGGAACTTTTTGAATAAGTTAATGAAGGCTTTGGATAAAGAAGAGCGTTCTGAGTATTGCACAGCGACTCTTGTCCTTGGTCAAAATGCGCAGCTTCGGGATCTCCACACAAACTGCTCTCTGTAATATCAATTGAATGTTATCGAAAACGGGCCCGGTTGCGACGCGGGCCCACGTCATCAGTTAGACGGTGATGGAAAACTTGGGTACTCACACTTCTCGTGAGACGTTTCCAAAAGATTTCTAAGATCGACCTGCCTTGAAGCCAATTCGAGCGCCTTTTGGTACAAAGACTCTTCAAGAACTGGTGTCTTTGACAGAATAAAGAGTGAGCGCCGGCTGGGCTCTGAAACCACGGCCCATCGGTAATCGGGATCCAAGCCAATCACCCAGTACTGCCCCTTCTGAGGTAATCCAAAATCGACACTCAGCTGCGAGTTGCGCCCTGGATTTTCAACAGTGGCCACCCCGCGGATTTCGCGAAGGGCGTTGCCGGCCTGCTCGTCCACACATGAGTTGTAGACATTGACCCGGCCATCGGGTCGCAGAGTTAGACTTTGCTGGGCACAGCTGCAAATCAAAGGGGAAAACGGAAGAGGATTCGCGGCCTGCTGATACCAACGCCCGACATAGCGGGCCACATCGACGTAGCGCACGCTTTCAAGACTCGCGGGCTCTTCCCTTCGGCGATTCTGCAGCCGTTGATGGACAAAGCCATTCAGGCCGGTTGTCAGCGCTTCTTCGCCATAGAGATAAGGATTAGTTTGACGGTTTCCCTCTTGAAGGTCTTGAGTCGCTCCGATCAACCACTTCCACTGACCATGATAGTGAAAGGGATTGAGCCCATCGCGACCGCCTAGAAAGTTTCGTTTATTCACATAAACAAAATGGTCCGCTTTCAATTCGGGATTCATCTGGGGGTAATCTTTCAACAACACGAATTGTTTTCGCTGCGAAGGAAGGGCCGCGTACAGATCATCGACAATTCGTCGCTCGATGATGTTGTCAGATTCGCCGTAAAAGATCGAGACAGGGATGTCGGGACGAATTTGGCGAACCAAGGACGCCTCGAAACCGGCAGGAGCTAGGAGGACCACGCTCTTCACATGAGAAGGCTGCACGCCCGCGGCACTCACTGCGATGTAGGCGCCCTTGGAGTGGCCGGCGTAGACGACGGCTTCAGTTTGCACCAGGTTCTCGTAACGCTTGAGAGTGGCCTCTGCGAGCGAGCGGTAATCTTGGGCCATGCGCACCCAATCCTGATCGAAGAAGCCAGTATCGTACGGCAAATAGGCGACGAGAATCCCTTTGCGAGCTAAATGACGGAATGTTTGATCGTAGGCTTTCACGTCGAGGGCCTGTCCGTGACCAAAAAAGAGGACTGGAATTTTTCGACCTGCCTGCGCGCCAAGATTGGGACGAAAAATATCGATCTGCCGACCCTGGGCTCGGAAAGACTCCTGGACAAGCTCATAGGAGTACAGATTGCTTCCCGGGTGGTCAGGGGTCGTGGGCTGGCGGGGCCAGGTGTTTTGGGCCAGGCTAACAGACGCCATCAGCGCCAAAGCTAGGGTCAAAAGTGCGGACATGAAGAACGTAGAACGAACCACAGGAACCTCCTCAAATTTCGACATTTCCTTCACTTAATAAGAGTCGGCAAAACGGGGCAAGCGAATTCCTGTCATTTTTACACGGTCCTTGGCCCGCATTTTCTTAACTGCGGAGCTGTTGGCTCTGCAAACGGATCTTCTGGAAACCATTGAGAAGTCTAATGCAATGCGATATAAACACGGCAATCTGATTTTAATAAAAGGAGAATACGATGAAAACCACTGCTGCCGCTGTCATACTCGGCGTTATGACATCTCTTTCCGTGCAAGCTCAAATCTATCAGTCCTGGGAGCGCTACTCTGGGACTCTGACAACCTACAAAGATCTTGGAGGAGGTTTAGGCGCCGTCATCGGAGGTCGCTGGGTTGAAGCTGTAAAGACGGACTGTTTTATAAGTGTATTACGTGAAATGAACCGCATGGTCGTGAAAGTCGACCTGAACCGAAATGAGCTCGCCTTTACGAGAACCTACAGCTTTGTTGTTCCAAAGACGTCCATTATGTCAGCCGTCGATTATCAAAAGCGCTTAGAAGATCAGGGTTATGAAGTACCCGCAAACCTGCGACGAGACACGTTCTATGGATTCTCAGATCGAATTCCACAGATTCGTAATGCTTCAGTTCGTGTCGATATGAAGTCCAGAAATAGCACGCCCGATCTTCGATCTTTGCAAATCACGGATGTCAACATCACGTTGCCAACGGTACGTGGTGAACCTTTTGCCTGCCAAGGGTTGAAGGAATACTAAATGGCTCAACTTCGCCATTTAAGCGCGGCTCTTCTTCTTGGGTTTTCTATGGGCCAGGCCCAAACAAACCTAAGCGGCCGCGCAGAATGCCGACCGGGCTCTGAGGGAGCTTGGTCTCCTCTATTCAGCTCGGATTTTCGCTGGTCCTACACGGGCCCTGAGCTCCTCATTCGTTTCATGGAAATCTACGAAAGCTCGAAGCGTTTACCTCAACGCGCTTACATCGATTCGGCCACAGGTCAACTAAAGCTGCCCCTTGATTCTTCTCGTGGCGGGGCATTCACAGTGCCCGAGCGTTTTGTTCAAAGCGTGAGGAACCACATCGAGGCCGCCCTGGAATCTCGAGTTGTCGAGGCCGTTTTCTTCCCCGACATGGGTCACTCCCATTTACTGATTCCTGCGAAGGCCTACGACTCTCGCTATAAATCAATCCCAATAAAGGCATCCTCTCGATTTTATGCGGAAGTTTTTGCGGATCCCGATTTGAAAGTGCTCTACCACACGGCTGAGCAGCTGAAGACACTCGATGAAGCCCGAAAGGTCTTGCCAGACGCCCACATCGCGTTCCGACATCGAACACGGAACCTCGTCGGCTTCAACAATGGATCTCGCGAGTTTCTTTTCTTGCAGAACCCACGAAGTCCATCCAACACGGCCTCGGAGCTTGAGGACCACTACTATTATGAAGCAGGCTTCAATCTCAGCGCCCACAAAGATGGCTGCCTTTCTTACCAAATGGACGGCCAAACTTACCACTTTGACCTGAGCATGACGGATCTAGCTCCCGACCCGAGTGTCCCGGTCGGGTACGATTATAACTAGGGAAGACGTTGGCCCCAGCAGCGAGTGAAGATTGTGTCTCCCGCACCCGGAAGCTCCTCTGAATGGCGTGCGATCTCTCGCGGCTTTGATGTCCATTCGGAAACTGGGGAGGACATGAATGACGATTGATCGGAAAGGCTGGACGACAGACGCAAGCCTGCCACACCATCATGAAATGAAACCTCCACAGTTCCTTCAATAAAAAGATACTTGATTTTTTGAACCTGCACGCCCGGGCTGCGGAGTTCGAAACGGATCTCACCAAGTCGATCGCTAGTCGCAAGATCATCCATCACGCAGTCAATCACGGGAACGGCCGAAGCCTTTGCAGCATTCAACAAAACAAGGGTTAAAAGCCAGAATTTCATCATCGTGGTTCCTTTCCTACAGTTGATTCTTTCTATACAGACACGCGGCCCGAAGATGAGTCAAGGCAACGGCTGGACGAACCGCTTCAGACTTTCGGATTTCGACCTCCCAAAGGGCGGCAGAATGAGGTCTCAAAGTAAAATTCCAATCGGTTTGAAACTCACCGAAGGGTGGTGTGAACCCCGAGCGCTCGATCACCTCCATCCTGAGTTCCGAGGGCCCCATGACGACGTCCTCCCAGACCCGTGGTTCTGCGCTTCCGGTCCCTTCGACAACTGGTCGCCAGCGCGCGGCCCGGAGCAGGTTCTTTTTCAAAGACTTTGCTGAAGAGCGAAATGAAAAATCAGAGCCCGTTATTACGATTTCAAAATCCTGACATAAAGTTGGCGTGTCAGAATCGAACGATCGGTAGAAGTGGTAGACTCCCGAAAAGGCTAAGCCCGGCGCGCAAAAAAACATTCCGATCCAAAACAGACTTTTCATTCGTCCGTCATTTCAAATTTCCGGGGTGAAGGCAATGAAAACTTTGGCACTTTGTCAGTCTTGGAAAATTGGGACCCTAGGTTGCACCTAGGCGAATTCCTTTTTAGACTTCTTGCCTTAAGAAAGGGTCTGGAGGTTTCAAAATGAACACCCGAATTTGGAGTCACGATCAACACCTCATCAAAAAAGGTATCAAGAGGCGACATTTCCCTTTAAAGTCCTTCTCCATGGGACTGATCGTCATACTGGCCAGCCTGGCCTGGGGGCAAAGTTATTTCACCCTGGAGGGAGCAAGCGTATGGCAGAGCTACAACGTTCAGAGAGTTCCGGGCGATGACGGGACTCGGTTTTCTGTCGATGATTTTGATAAGGGGCCTTTCTACGGCTTTCGTCTTTATGCAGGCCACCGATGGAATGAGAAGCATGAGATTCGCTTCCTCTATGCTCCTTTGGACCTTCGTGTCCAAGGACAACTTCGGGGGCCTACACGATTTCGCAACACCGTTTTTGCTGCAGGCGTTGAAACAGACGCTCGTTATCGGTTCGATTCCTACCGACTGACATACTCATACAGTCTTGACGAATGGAAGGGCTGGCACACAAGTTGGGGGTTTACCGGAAAGGTGCGGGACGCCGAAGTGGGCCTTCGACAAGGCTCTCTTCGAGAGTCAAAATCGAATGTAGGCTTTGTACCTCTTTTGCATCTTCGTGGTCACCGCGAGATCCTGCCCAGTTGGCTTTTCCGTTTTGACCTTGATGGACTTGCCTCGTCTCAAGGACGCGCTTTCGACTTGGCCCTCACCTTTGAAAGGGCTCTGGCCTCGGGTCCTCGAGTCTACGGTGGCTACAGGACTTTGGAAGGGGGCGCAGACAACGAGACGGTCTATAACTTCGCGTGGTTTCAATATGCGATCCTGGGCCTCACTTTTGATCTTCCCTAGACTCGACCTTTCGCAGTTGGCGGCTTGCGCCGTCAGGTGTTCACGCTTGTAGCCTACATAACTTGATTCGACACGAATCCAGGAAACCCGCAGGGGCCAAGTGTCTTGGGGAGTTTTCACTCGAGAACCGTCCTCAAGAAACCGATAGATTCAGGGATGGGGACGATCGGTTTTTTTGTTTTCTGGGGATTGAGTCTTTGGGCCTTTGAGCCCAGCCAACTCTTGCCGGGTTCTTCCCCCTCTCAATCCCAACTGGAAGAAGCGGCGCAAGTTCAGGTCTCTCAAGTCTTGAATCGTGCGCAGTCGCTTTCACGAGGGTTTGGCTCTTTGGGAGCTCATAGTTCTGGTCTTCGAGGGGATAGCTGTTTAGATCTGAAACGCAGTTTTGATACAGCTTCGGCGATTCTCGATGAAGACCCCATCAAACAAACATATGTGTGCTTACCACCCGACGCGATATCCGAAGACTTTGTAAAAAGCGTTGTAGAAGCCCAGCAAGTTCTTGAAGCCACTCCACGTTCTCAGTGGCCCAGGCCCAAGAAGCCACACGTCAAGATTCATAAATTCGATCTTAGCCACACGAATGATCTCAATGTTTACGAAGCCGCTCGCGGAGTTCTGAGCGACGACGTCGGTCGCACGGCGCAGTTTGATGGCAATTATGAGCAAGTCTGGTCGGATGGTTCGACTCTGTATCTGGCCGGTCGCTCAACGGGGTTCGGTCGACGCCAGCCCTATCGGGGAGCCCAACGGGATCAGGTTGGCCGCATTTGGTTGGGGTTTGCAGATCATACGACGGTAAAGGTTGGGGGAACGAAGCCCTTGGGTTCCCAAGAAGGATCTGTCTAGGATCGGATCGTCATGGAGCTCAGTGCGGATCGCATATCAAGCGATGGTCTTTCCCGTCAGGTCCAAGACTCTTGGCATAAATTACTCTACGAACAAAAGCCGGGGCGCGCGACGGGCCCCATTTATCGCTACCAGCCCTTAGATCCCGTTCGCGAAAGGGAATTTCAGACTGTTATGGCGGGCCTTCAAAGACAGATTTCGACGGACCTCGGAAAATTCCATTGTGTGGCGACCGGGACCGTGATGGTGGGGCGCGATACAGCAGGACGCAACGTTGCGGAAACTCGCGGCCAGATTGAGATCAACACGGGCCGAATCTGGGGCGGCAGCCGGGAAAATCCGGCGTTAGCTCTGAGTGTTTTTGGCGACCGCACCGTCAGAAGCGAAAAACCTGGGATCAATGATAATCAAAGTTCACGCGGCGCTCGCTTAACGACCTCAAAGCAGATCAGTCGCAATGTGACCGGGCAAGTGTATGTCGGAAAAGTCTATTACACTTCAGAGCTGGATAAGGCTTCGACCAAAGGGGTTGTTCTGGAGGGTGTCTACGTCTACGGCGTCAAGCTGGAGTACCGAAAGTAAGGGTCCTGTAAAAACTCCACAACTCTCTTCCGCGTCATTCCTTTTTGGTCTCGAGAGCTAGGGGTCTCGACAACTGTGTTATTTCAAAATATAAAGAAGCTCTTCTGAGGGGGCTTCGTGTCGTTTTCACTTTTTGCAGGGACTCTGCTACTTTCATTCGTCGCAACCGCTCAAGCTCCTCGCACACCTGTTGAACGCCTGCGAATCCTTTCGTGGAACGTCGAAAATCTTTATGACCATGAGCATGACTCGGGCCGTGACGATTGGGAGTATCTTCCCCTTTCTCATCCCATGAAGAAGATGGGCTGCCTTGAACGCGTTCTTGATAAGTACAGACCTCGCTGTCTGGAAACGGATTGGACTCGAGACAAAGTGATTTTGAAACTGCAACAGATCAAACGAAAGTTGGACTCTGTAGGTCCAAGGCCCGATGTCTTTGCTGTTCTTGAAGTGGAAAATGAACGAGTTGTTCGAGCTCTGGCTCAGGTGCTGGGTTACTCGGGCTACGTCATGACAAAGAATGATGACGAACGGGGGATTGATCAGGCCTTGCTCTTTAATGAAAAGCCCGGATTTCGTTTTCGAGGGTTTCAAGAAGTCCCCATCCGACTTCGAAGTCGCACGCGGCCCATTCTTCAAGGTCTCTTCGAGTTTCAGGGCTATCCTCTGCATATTTTCGTGAATCATTGGCCGGCCACGGCTGCTCCGACGGCCCAGCGGCTTGTGGCCGCAGAAACTCTTCGTCAAGCGATCGATCGAGCTTATAGGGCTGAGTCCCCGCGCCCCACTTTTGTGGCCGCCGTCGGAGACTTTAACGTCACTCCGGAGAACCGTCCGTATCCTTTCGATATTCTGCATGATCCGCGTTGGGAGAATTCATTAGTTGATTTGGACCGCATCGCTCGCCAATTCATCATGGTCCCCGCTCAAGGGAGCTACTTTGTTCCTGGGCAAATGCGCTGGAGCCTCGTGGATCGTATTTTCCTTTCAAAAAACTTTTTTGACCAAAAACAATTGCGGCTTCCCGTAAATCGCTACCAAATCGTGACAACTTTTACGAGACCCTTTGTTTCAAAGCCGGATCCCACCACGGGCCAAGTTCAGACGGAAGGTCACGTTCCAGTTCGCTACAATCCCCATACGTTGGATCCTGAAAAAGCGGGATTCAGCGATCACTTCCCGGTGATGTTCGAAATCGTAAAAGGATCTTAGGCTAAGTCCGAAGGTCTAGTTTTTGATGCTTCTTCGGATCCTTGTCTCCTGCCCTTTTAAGGACTTTAGTAGTTTAAGAAGTGTTCGTTTTACCAATGAGGGCCTATGCAACCTTCTCTCGAGGATCTTAACCAACGTCTTCAAAATCTTGAGCTCGAATTCCAGAAGCTTCAGAAAAAGCATCAAGGCCTTGTCGACTATCTGCTTGGATCTACGGTAAAGAAGAAGCCCTCGAACTCCGCTGATGTTTCATCTGCTTCTGAGTCGAAGATTATCGACAGTAGCTCCTTGTCGTCCCTTGAATCGAATATCGATAGCCTGAAGGCTTCGATTCGAATCCTTCCGCTGGTCGCAGTGATCTGTTTTCTTCTTGCGGGAGTCTTCATGATTGGCATGGCGGTTGAAAGCGGATGGCTTACGCCGTTTCGGCAGCTCTCTCTTCTGACTCTTTTGGCGGCGGCCCTTACCGCCGCTGGCCGCAGTCTGTCCTTCCTCGATCGGCAGTACCGAAGCTACCTTTCGGCTGCGGGTGTCAGCTTGATGTACATGGCGGCGTATTCATCACACTTGTACTTTCAGCTCCTCCCCGCCGGAGTCTCGACGGGGCTCGCTCTTGGAGTCTCGGCTGTGTCCATGACGCTCTTTCATTATCATCGCAATGAACTTTTTCCCGTTTTGACAAGCGTCGGAACTTATCTTGTGCCGCTTTTGCTCGGTGCAAAACAGGATCTGATTTTTCATTCCTCTTACTTTGTCATCTGGGCTCTAGCTTTCAGCGCGGCTTCGACGTTTCTGAAAACTCGTACTTTGACCCTCACCGCAAGTTATTTGGGTCTTGGAGTTTTCACTTTGCTTCATACAAAGGTGACGGATCCTGCTGAGCTTGGAACTGTGATTCTTGTTCAAGTTTTGCAGTTCGGGACTTTTGCATACGGAATTTATAACTATTCCATGAGGAACCGGGAACCGCTGACCTCGGGTGTGGCCCTGGGCTATCTTCCCATTCTTCTGTTTTTCTATGGAACCACGTACTTCTTCTTGGATCGCTTGAACCCCGACTTGGCACCTTGGCTGTCCCTCTGCTTTGCCGCCTTTGTTTATCTTCTGTATCAAAAAGCCCAGCGAGGCCTTCCCCATCTTGAAAGCGAGTCACTTGTTTTCGGATTTCTGACCGTCGTTCTGTTTCATTCGGGTTATCTTCAAATTCTGCCAAGCTCGGCAAAACCGTGGCTTCTGCCCCTGATCCTTCTTGGAACTTATGTGGCCGAGCAAAAGTCGTTGTTGCCGCGCACATCCAAAATCCTCACGGCAGGACTCTGGTTGATCGGTCTTCTTGAATTCGGAAAGATTTCTTTTGAGCTGCTTTCATCGGCAAACTTAAAAACAGTCGTTCCAGCCCTCGTCACAGTGGGGCTTGGGGCCTTCGGGTACCTGAGGGGTGGACAACGTTTCCAAGATCAGTCAAAGCTGCTACTTGGCGGGCTTCATATTCTTTCAATCTTATCACTGTATCGCTTGATGCATGAGGGAGGTTCTTTAGCCGTGTCTTTAGCATGGGGACTCTACTCAGTCGTCGTTTTGGGATTAGGGTATCGCCAGCGGGATGCCGCCTTGGCGAAGTCTTCGCTTCTTGTCCTTTTAGTGGCCACGCTGAAAGCGCTTGTCTACGATGCCTCACGATCCGCTTCCAGCGTTAGGATCATGAGTCTTCTCGTGACAGGACTTGTTCTGTATGGGGCCGGATTCCTTTTCAAAAAGATTGAGTCCTGGCCGAAATCAAAAGCTCCTCGCTGAAGAACGACAATGACCATGAACGCTTCATGCGAAAGAACTTTTTTGTCAATCCCGACTTGGCCTTGAAGGACGAAGACAAGTCTAAAAACTATCTTTTGTTTATATCCGATACCGATTACATCGTTCCGACTCGGTATCAACTCGCACTCGCCGCTCAGCTGCCCAGGGCCCAAATCCTACGCTTTTGTGTAGGACATCTGACTACGATTTTCCGCGCCTACTTCTTTTACCAAGAGGAAATTTTGAATTTTTCGTTCAGAGAGATTCTTGAGGTCTTAAGGCGGGATGCTTGAGCACGTAAGTGAGTTGTTCATCGCCAAGTGGAAAGTGCAGATGCATCTCCGAGCCCTGCAAATCAAAAGGAGTCCGGGTTTCTTTATGAAGTTGCATATCCGGATCTTGAGCACAGGACATTTCATTGCGCGGATTCACATTGAAGACTTTTTCGTACAGAAGATCGGGTCCCTCATTTTGAGGTTCGATCTTGAAGTAGGCCCAGCGTTCACAGAATCCTGTTGTGCCCCGGTCCCAGTAAAGTCGACTCACACCATTCGGGAAAAAGGTCCACCGCATATTCAGAGAAGGGTTAGGGAGAGGAAGCCGTTGACCCTGATAGATCAGCTCAACGAACTTCCACTCCCCATAGGGGGCTTCTGTGGCGAGAAGCCCAAAGGGAAATCCAAAACATAAACTGAAAGCAAGGACCCAAGTTCTCATCATCTTAGTCGATCTTGATGGTCTTTTGAAGGAAAGTGCCGTCACCATTCATGAAGCGAACCTGATGCTCACCGCGCTCCAGGTTTCCAAGCTTCACTTCCTTGCTGTAGGGGATCAGGACCATGATACACATACCTTGTGTGACTTGGGCTTTCGCGGTGACTTCGTGAGTATTGCGGCTTATTGAACGCACATCCGCACCAAGCCAGTGGTAGCAGCCGTTGGGGAAAAAGCCGCTGGCCACAACATACGCGTCTTCACGATGATTCTGTCGACTTGGAACAAAAACTTCATTCACGCCAACAGTGACGTTACGGGTTTTTTGACCCGGAACTTTTGATTGAGCCAACAGGGGCAGCACACTCAGCAAACCAACTACGAGCAACAAAGACTTTTTCATAAGACCCTTTCCTTCAATTTCCAATTTTCCGGATTAATGTTTCAAACGAGTCTCAAGAAGTTCTGAGAACGCCTTGTAGACATCAATTTCTGTTAGAATTCCGACAAGCTTATTGTTGTCGACAACGATGACGCAGCCATATTTTTTTCGAGCCATATGATTCACCACTTCGCTGATGGGAGTGTCAGGAGTGGTAAAGTAAGGATCAAAAGAACAAGCCTCTTCGACAAGAATCTTTTCTGGATCGCCATTTTCGAAGCTGCTGACCAGCTTAATGTCTCGATCCGTTAAAACACCCACAAGCTCGCCACCACGAAGAACGGGAAGATGACGAATTTGCATCTCCTGCATAATCTTCATGGCGTGAGAAAGAGGGCGATCATAACCCACGCTCTTGGGCGTGTAGGTCATATACTTTTGAACAACGGGAATTGTTTTACTCATAAAAGCTTCCTTTCCTTTTAAAGAGCGGTCCTGAAGTTAGGCGCCCTCATCAGTTCTGGTAGGGAGTTGTTTCAATCCTGGCACCAAGGCTGGACCGCTTTAAAATCGTTTTAAGACCGGGCCTGAGACAATATGGCGACTTTGTCAGGAATCGAAGGTGACAATTCGTCTCAATTTTGCAGAGCGCCTATGCATACCGGCGAAGATCCCCTAACCTCAAACTATTGATTTTGAGGAAGCAAAGATGAAACTTAAGTTTTTTGGCGCTGCGCAGACTGTCACGGGAAGTCGAATTCAGTTTGAACACCATCACTTCAAGGGTCTTGTGGACTGCGGACTTTTTCAAGGACCCCGCGAACTTCGGGACCTGAACTGGAGCTCTCAACCAGAACTTCTCCAGTCGAAATGTGTGATTGTGACCCATGCCCATATTGACCATAGCGGATACCTTCCCAAGTTGTACCGAGACGGATTTCGCGGACCGGTCTATTGCTCAAAGCCCACGAAGGACCTCTTAAAGGTGATGCTCTTGGACTCTGCGAAACTGCAGGAAGAGGACTCTCGCTACGCCAATGAAAGTCGCTACTCGTCCCATGATCCAGCTCTGCCTCTCTATACCACCCAGGATGCCCTTGGGGCGCTGACCCTCCTGCGGGAGATCCCTTGGAACACATGGACCGAGATCAATTCGGGCTTGAGTGTTCGACTGATTCGCTCAGGCCATATTTTGGGAAGTAGCTACGTTCAGCTCTCCTACACCGCTCAAGAAGAGTCGCGACTTCTCACATTCACCGGGGATCTTGGCGGGGGAAAGTCCGATGTACTTCGAGACCCCGAAGTCCTGCTTGAAACCGATTTTTTAGTCACCGAGTCGACCTACGGTCATCGTGCCTTTAGCCGCACCGAACTTCCTTTACAGCTGGCCCAAGTCGTCAAAGAAGTCATCGGCCGCGGCGGAACCCTTGTCATTCCCGCGTTTGCTGTAGGGCGCACGCAAGATCTTTTGCTCATGCTTCAGCAGCTGAAGTCGAAAAAACAAATTCCCAATGTTCCCGTGTATTTGGATAGCCCCATGGCCCACGAGGTCACCGCCGTCTATCTTTCCCATTTGGATGAGCTCAAAGCTTCCGAGACTCAAAAAGAGCTGGAAGAGGCGTTGGCCCGAGCCATCTTCCGCCCCGTGCTTTCACCGGATGAATCGATGCTCCTGTGCATGTCGGATGAACCCAAGATCGTGATCTCGGCCTCGGGCATGCTGCAGGGGGGACGCGTGCTCCATCATCTGAAAGCAAAACTTCCTGATCCTAAGAGCGGCGTGCTCTTCGTCGGCTTTCAGGCCTCAGGAACTAAGGGTCGACTTCTGAAAGAAGGAATTCCGCGCATTCGGATTCACCACAAAAATATCGATGTCGAGGCCCAGATTTACTCTCTGGAAGGACTCTCAGCTCATGCCGATGCCAATGAGCTCTTGGCGTGGATGAAACGACTGCGTCGCCCGCCTCGAAAAACTTTGGTCAATCATGGTGAGATCGAAGCTTCAATGGCCTTAAAATTCAATCTTGAAAAAGACTTGGGTTGGCCTTCTGTCGACGTACCGGCGATGGGTGATGTCATCGACCTCGATCAGGTTGCTCTCTAAGGGCGCTCGCGGCGAACCAGATCAAACCAAGCCCGCTCAAGACTTTCACGATCATCAGGATGGGCCAAGCGAATTAAGGCCTGGGCCCGTTCGGCTAAAGTTTTTCCGTAGAGATCACAAATCCCATACTCGGTCGCAACAAAGTGCAGATGCGCTCGCGTGGTCACGACCCCAGCTCCTAACCGCAAAGTCGGAACAATCCGCGAGGCTCCCTTCGAAGTCCGGCTGGTCATCGCCACGATCGGAAGTCCCCCTTCCGACAGCGATGCGCCGCGAATGAAGTCCATCTGTCCACCGACTCCGGAAATAATGCGAGAACCCACCGAGTCCGCACAGACTTGGCCCGTCAGATCGATTTCCACAGCCGAGTTGATGGCGGCCACTTTTTTATTTCGTGCAATTGTGGCGGGATTGTTCACGTATCCAATATCGAGGTGCACGACGCTTGGATTGTCGTGCATATAATCGTAGAGCGCTCGAGTCCCGATCGCAAAGCCCGCGACTGTCTTGCCCGGATGAACGGATTTTCGAGAGTTGTCGATGGCTCCACACTGAATGAGATCCAAGACCCCGTCCGACCACATCTCGGTATGAACTCCCAGATGACGGTGAGACTTCAGGGCCGCAAGCGTCGCATCGGGAATACTGCCGATGCCCACTTGGAGTGTGGCTCCATCTTCAATTAGGCTTGCCACATGTTGCCCAATCTGAAGTTCTAAATCCGTCAGCACCGTTCGCGGCCGTTCGGGCAAGGCTTCCGAGAACTCCAGGCCATAGTCGATTTGATCTCGATGAATCAAACCATCACCGTGAACACGAGGCATCTGAGAATTGATTTGTGCCAGAACAAGGGGCGCGGTTTCAACAGCCGCTTTGGCGACGTCAACACTGGTTCCCAAGCTGCAGTATCCGTGGGCATCCGGTGGCGAGACTTGAATCAAAGCGACATCGAGGGGACGTTTTCGAGAGCGAAAGAGCGCCGGAATTTCAGAAAGAAAACAAGGTAAGTAGTCCACACCCTCTTGCCCCATGTGGGGTCTCATATTGGGCCCGACGAACAGATTGGCGATGCGAAAGCTCGAACGGTACGAACGCTCAGCATAGGTCGCGGGTCCCATGGTGTGAAGATGGATCATCTCCACATTCTGTAGCCGTGAAGCTTGTTGGGTCAGAGCTTGTAACAAAGAATTGGGTGTCGCGGCCCCGCCTTGAACAAAAACGCGGTGGCCGGGGCGAACGAATTGAAGGAGTTCATTGGCCGACTTCAGAATCTCCACATGACCTCCTTCACCCTTTAGGCGGAGTGAAAGAGATAGTAGCGCTGAAGATACTTACGACCGACCGAGAGAATCTCGCTGTCGGGCATCTTATCAACCTTTTCAACCCCGATAACCTTCTGATTTAGGTTTTTATAATGGGATTCAAGGAAGCCCTTGAAGTGAACGGGTCCAAGACCTGGCCCCATGAGAAGCCATTTTCCTGAATCTACGTTTTTCAACTTCTCCGTCAACTGACGGAAGAACTTTTGCTCGTCGCCCTGATCTTTGGTGTGGTTGCGTCCTAAAGACTCGGAGTGGTGCTCAGGCCCATGAAACTCCACCTTTTCCATATTGATACTATTCGGCCCAACGTGGAAAAGCTTGGCCTCGTGGGTATTCATCCAGATTAAGAGTGCTGACATACCGTCTCCTTTAGGCCTCTAAAGAGCAAGACGAACGCCAGCCTGAAATCCCCTAGGTTTGACCCTAGAAAATCTTGAGACAAAATGGCCCAAAGGGCCCTGTAACCGCTCAGGACAAATTAGCTCAAGGTGAAACGCCAGCTCGAGGCAGGCTCACGATAAAACGCGTGTGGGGGCTCTGAGAATCATACTCTAAGCTGCCCCCATTTTTCTGCAACAGGCTTTGAGAGATGCTCAAGCCCAAGCCGGTCCCGTACTGCACGGCCTTCGTGGAGAAGAACGGATTGAACATTTTCTTTTGCACGTCGGCTGGAATCCCCGGGCCGCTATCGGAAACAATAATCTCAATTTTGGGACCCAGAACCCGAACTTCAATTCGAACCCACTTGTCTGATTTTGAGACAATGGCGTCATAGGAGTTGTTCAGCAAGTTCACAAGAACTTGAACGATCTGGTGACTCC
>JBKDHV010000038.1:0-1124 GCA_046336915.1 Bdellovibrionales bacterium | reverse complement strand
GTATTAATAAGTGCGTTGGATAACCAACATTATCTTGCAGTCTAAAGAATATTCTTGTTAAACTTTTTCCATGAGAAAAGACGATGCCAGACAATTAGACCATCAGACGCTTGAAGAGTTACGAATAAGATCAGTAAAGCGAGTACAGTCCGGAGAAAGCCCAGAAACTATTTCAAAAGCACTCGGGCTAAATAGATCTACAATTTATACATGGCTGGCACTTTATCGCGATGGTGGCTGGAGTGCTTTAAAATCTAAACCAACTCCGGGAGCAAAACCGAAAATTGATGGTAAAAAAATGGAATGGATTTTTGATACAGTAACACAGAAGAATCCTCAACAGTTGAAGTTTGAATTTGCACTTTGGACTCGAGAAATGATTCAAAAAATAATCAAAGATAAATTTGATATCAAATTGAGTTTGAAGGCTGTCGGAAGGCTTCTGGGGCAACTGGGACTGACTTGTCAGAAGCCACTTTACAAAGCTATTCAAAAAGATGAATCTCTTGTTAAAAAGTGGCTCAAAAAAATATTCCCAGAAATTAAAAGCCGCGCCGGCAAAGAGAAAGCGGATATCTATTTTGGCGATGCCGCCCATATCAGGTCAGATCATCATGCAGGTAAAACCTGGGGAGTTAAAGGTGAAACCCCGGTTGTCCTGACATCGGGGGCGAGGTTTTCATTTTCATTGATATCGGCAGTATCATCGCGTGGCTTAATGAGATTTATGGTGACCGAAGGAGGCGTCAACTCGGCAGTTTTTATTCAATTTTTGAAGCGACTTGTTGCTGGTGCTAAAAGAAAAATATTTTTGATTGTGGACAATGGTCCCTCTCATATTTCAAAAAAAACAAAGGCGTTTGTAGCCAGCATAAGTGAGAAACTGGAGTTGTTTTATTTGCCACCGTACTCACCGGATTTGAATCCCGACGAGCTGGTTTGGAATCATCTAAAAACGAATACTGTAGGTCGCTCAACAGTCATTGACAAAGCCAACTTTAAAAAACAAGTGACTCGATCAATGAAGTCACTTCAGAAAAACAAAAATAAAGTGCGCTCATTTTTTCAAAAGCCAAGCCTTAAATACGCCGCCTAATGTTGGTTATCCAACGAACTTATTAATA
>JBKDHV010000037.1:0-5127 GCA_046336915.1 Bdellovibrionales bacterium | reverse complement strand
GACAAAGCCAACTTTAAAAAACAAGTGACTCGATCAATGAAGTCACTTCAGAAAAACAAAAATAAAGTGCGCTCATTTTTTCAAAAGCCAAGCCTTAAATACGCCGCCTAATGTTGGTTATCCAACGAACTTATTAATAAGCTTCACGAGTTCGACTTAATTTCGAAGAAATCGATGTTAAAACAGACAAGTTTCTCCGATTTCGAGTCTTTCACCGTGTCTGAAACCTCTTGAATCAGCCCCACCATGCGCTCGCGAAGCTTTTGGAAGTCCTGTTCGCTTAAAGTCATGGGCCCTGTAAACATAAGATCGTTTGTTTTTAGGTTTTGTGACCTCTCTGCTGCCCGAATCCGCCAGTTTGTGTGGTGTCGCGAAGCAAAGGGTGAGTCCTTTCCGACATGAGTTCGCGAGGGGCCCATCGTGTAGTAGCTATTTTTGATCTCAATCAGGCGCACTTTCAGCAAAAACTGCACAATCCGAATCGCACGCTCACGCTCGAGGTGAAATTCCCGGCAGATATCGTCCAGATGCACGCCTGCTGGCTTCATTCCGCAGAATAAACGAACTGCGGAGTACAGCCATGACGAGTAGAACTCGGCCTGGTCGGCTTCGCCCAGCTGGGCCTCGTAGTTCAGGCGGCCCGAGAGGTTCAAGCTCTGTTCTCGAATTTGAGTCAGTCGTTTTTTGAGATGATTTTGGTACTCAAAGTGAGACGCGCGAGACAGTCGCACCAAGCCGATGAAGTAGTCCCGTTGCAGGTCCGTGAACCCCATGTGATCGCACAGCAGATAGGCGTGATCTTCGGAAAGCTCGCGCGAGCCCGAAAGCATTTGAGAAAATACGGGGCTTGGGACCCCGATCTTCTCGGCCATGGTTTTTAATTCACCACGACCCCGGTTGGGCCGCTCGGCCACCCACTTCCGGAGGGCCGAGCGGTAGTCTGATTCGTCAAAAGGGAGGGACGACATATTGAATCTTTTCGAAGCCTTAGCTCTTTCATTATCATATTTGATAATTGTCGATTATCAAATTTATAAATATGTAATTTCGCATTCTGAAACGCCGCGTTATTCTCACTCCCGGAACGAAACATGGACCCATTTTTGATCCCTTAATGGGAAGGAGCGATCACATGACCTCAAAGACGATTCATTTCGGACTGACCACACTTTTGTGTTTAGGAAGTTCACTTAGTCACGCCCAAAGCGTCACTAAGAATTCGAAAGCCAATGCTGTCTCACGAGCGTCTCAAACTGAGACACTCAAAAACTCGGCGGGATTTACTAGCCCCGATCTTCGCCAAGCTCTTGAGCGCTCTCAGCAGCCCTGGACCCGCAGCACTTACGCTGGCCAAGACCGAAACCAAAGCCTTGAAACTCTTTTCAACAAAACCGCCGATTACTTAAAGTCCCCCCAGCGCATCCAGCGAGTCACCCGCATGGGCGGCATGGACGGCGGCGGCGGAAACGCCTTGATCTGCCAAGAAAACGGCAAGTTCACGACCCGGCTTTTAGATCTCCACGAAGCCGAGCAGCTCGACATCGAGATCGACATGGGCCCAGCGCCCGATTTCGTGGGCAAGATTGAGTATGTGTTAAAGCGGTTAGAAAAAGTCAGCTACGCCCGCTCTCATATCTATCGCGCGATGATCGCGGACTTCCTAACAAAGGACACGCAATGGGTCCAGAATTCCGTGATGCCGATGATTGATGACGTGAAACTGACCACATTTCCTCGAGGCTGCTTGCTCGTCCAAGTCGCCGTCCAACGGCCACTCGAGCAGAAGAATGTCCCTAACGCCCGCACTTACATCGTGGACAGAGATCTCTTCCAACTTCTTGATGAAGAATCGAAAGCCGCTCTCTTGCTGCATGAGGTGATGTATCGCGAAGCACGCTATAGCGGAAAGGAAGACTCTATCTTTACACGCCATATGGTGGGACTCATCGCGAGTCGCGAAGTTCAGAAGTACAGCTTGAAACAATTTCGAGACATCATGAAATACAATGGCATCAGCTGCCTTGAAACAGATATCATCCCAAGTTTCTTTTCTTATTATGGAGATGCCGCTTGTAATTACACACAAAATTACCGAATTCCTTTTGAAGGGACCATAAGGTTTCAACTCCACGATCAGAATCAAAAGTTTCCTGAAACAAGCGGACTGGTCCGAAAAGCCTTGCCACTTGCCGTTCATACATTTGAGTTTGAAGTGAAAGGAACCTTTGGAAACACTTTTAATGAGGTAAAAGATGCGTTCCAAGTCCGGAAAATGGGCCAGTGGGGCTACTCGTTCTCGGGGCGTTTGCGTCCCAAGGTCTATCACTTTAACGGCTCGGCAACAACCTTGCCGTGGCTAAGTGTAGATGATGGACACATCGTCCAAGCTCTCAAGGCTCGTGATGATTACTATAAATTTCCAAATAAAGAGGAGATCGTTGAAGAACTCATTTGGTCTAATTCTATCGAAAAACTCGCTGACAAAACACAGCCGGCCTATTTAGACGAGAACCGGCAGATTCCTTTGTTCTTGGGCCGGCATCTCGGCGTAACTGGCATCACTAAGGTTCACCACCCCGATGTCGTGCTGAATCTGAGCTCAGAGTCAACTTCTCAGTCTGCTAACAAAACACACTTTTACTTCGACGACTGCCTTAACGAGGCTTTGCTTGAAACACCATTTCTTGTTCGATCTGGTGAAGTTGGAACAGGGCGCTCAAAAGATGGCTGGCACCCGGCTCACACAGTTTGCTTCAAGGACGGAAAAGTTAGCCGATTTTTTTACGAGGGCTCACTTGACCCCAGCAAACCCGAACCAAAAGAAATTGTGCTCATCCCCTAAGAATTGAATCGAAGGCCCGCGCAGAGGTCGCGCAAGCGTTGCCCGCGGGCCAATTCCTTTAAAATCAAGCAAGTCTTTTCCTAGCAGTGCGATGGTTCAAAACGAGACTCGAGCTATTTTACTCTCTAGATCTAGGTCAGGGGTGTCCAGCTTGTTGTCTCAAAAGGTGCCAGTTTCTGATTCCTCATTGATGCCCTTCCTCGATCGCGACTATCCTAAAAACGTGGGGGAAATCATGGTGTCTTCAAAGCGAGGCCAGCGTATTCGCTTTCTCGTCTTCTTTCTAAGTGTTTCCGCGCTTATCATCGTCTTTCAAAACTGTTCGCAGTCAGGCTTTTCTTCAAACAGCGTGGCGTTTAAAAGCACGTCTGAAGATGTCGCCCCGCCACCCTGGGTGCCGCAAGAAGCGATTAAGCCCCAATTCCAATGTCGAAACGTTTCGACGAACCAACCTTACTCCAACCGTATCGAACTTGATTATGGCCACTTCCTCGAGTGCCGAGCGACGACCTTCAACAACCAGCTTCGCGGCTTTAATCGAAATCTTACCAACGGCACTCAAGACAACCTGCGCATTCTTGATATGACCAATGGCTGGACGTATTTAGGAAACGGCCAGTATCAGTTTCCACCTCTGAAGCGCGATGATTATCCGTCGACCACACGCTTTCAGGTGTTTGTTCAAGACTCAAACGGTTTGCAGAACTCTGTTGAGCTGATCTTCAAAGGACTTCCCCAAGTCGCCTATGCGTGGAATGACTCGGGGGCCACAAGTTGCGCACAAAGATGTGGAGCGCAGACTGTTCCCGTCGATTTCATCTGTTTGCGAAATGACGGCGCTCGTGTCGATGATTCACTTTGCCCTCAGCCCAAGCCACAGTCCACCCGCATCTGCTACCACGAGCCCCGCGATGTCTTCCGCGACTTAGTCCGGAATGAAAACGGGTCTCTGTACAACGAAATCTGCACATGCTCCACACTGGGTGCATTTGCCGGCAACGTGATCCGAATGGACGAGCTCAATCGCCGCTGCTACCAGCCCTTCGCGGGCTGTGCCACAGACTACCGTCTTGTAAATGGTGTTTGTGTGAAGTAAGGCGAGAAAATGAAGAGTCAAAAACTAAAAAACCCGCCAGAGGCGGGTTTTAATTGGTAGGGAGTACAGGATTCGAACCTGCGACATCCACCTTGTAAGGGTGGCGCTCTACCAATTCGATCCGATCCTAATTTGAAATTCTCGGCAGAGTCAAAAGACCGCTTTGCCCCTATAATAGATGCAGTATCATCGAATTTTGCTCTGATTCATAAACTGGGGTCAATTGAGCGTAGAATTTTTGGAGTTTGCGATGGGGCAGCTTTTTGAGACGGACTAGCTTCATTAACGAAACTGGACACCCTCATTCTGTGAAACTTTATTATTGACATTGTGTATCCCGTAGGATACACTGTCTCAGGAGGCTCTTTGGAAGCTGTTGAGCGTGAGCTTGTTATTTTCTTGGATCAAAATGGCAAAGCCCCTTTTGAGGTCTGGCTTATCAGCCTTAAGGATATTCAAGGCAGAGCTATTATAAGAAAGCGCCTCAATCGTGTTAGGCTTGGCAATCTTGGAGATGCGAAGACTGTGGGTGGCGGGGTTATGGAGCTAAGAATCGATTTTGGGCCTGGGTACCGTGTTTACTTCGGCGAAGATGGCCCTCGGATTGTGGTCCTTCTTTGCGGTGGAGATAAAGCTTCCCAGAGTAAAGACATAGAAAGCGCCAAAAAATTTTGGACTGAGTATTTAAGTACGAAGGAGTAATCGTTATGGCAAAGTCTGTTAAAAAATATGAGGACTCTCTTCAAGAATCTCTTAAAGATCCTAAGGAGGCAGCTCAGTACCTAAATGCTTGCTTGAGCGGAGATGATCCAGACAGTGATGAAGTTTTTCTGATGGCCCTTAGAGATGTTGCCAAGGCCCATGGTTTCGGTGACATCGCCGCTAAGGCTAATTTGGGCCGTGAAAGTCTTTACAAGGCACTCTCTGCTGATGGCAACCCCAAGCTTGAGACACTGAGAGCTTTACTTAAGGCTATCGGCTTAAGGCTAACTGTTTCCGCAGATGAGGATGTGGCGTAAATAGGACGAGCTATGAGCATTAAAAAAAAGGGTTCTTCCGACTTTCTTGTGCCTATAGAGGGTAGAGATCCAGCTTGCCGCAATAAAACAGGATCGCGATGCGGTAGTTGCTGAAGCTCCGGTATCCCCGCGCATTGGCTTTGATCGTCTGGATCTTTGAGTTGAACCCC
>JBKDHV010000036.1:0-12567 GCA_046336915.1 Bdellovibrionales bacterium | reverse complement strand
GGCCGTGGCCGGGGCTTCGTCGGCCTTGGGAGGGGAGTGGGGGAGTTTGGGTTGTCTATTCTAGTTTGCGGGGCTTGGGGTCGGTTGTGCGCGTGGTGATTTGGTTTTTTTAGGGATTTTCTTGAGGGACGTTTTTTAGAGTTTCGTAGTGGAGTTTGAGTTCTAGGTAGTGGGAGCTTTGGCCTTGGTTGCGGTCGGGGTGAAGGCGGTGGGCGAGTTGGCGGAAGGCGCGGCGGAGTTCTTCGCTGGTGAAGTCTTCGCGCAGTCCGGTTTTCCACTGGAAAAAGTAGGCCCAGGCCTGGGCTTGTTGTTCGTTCAGAGTGTGTTTGCGTCGGGGGCGTGCTGAAGGCAAAGGGCGTTTACGGGGTGTGTTCACTGGGTAAACTCGCCCGAAAACCTGGGAACGGGGGCGCTGAAACTCGATTTTTCCCAGGGGAATTTGCTGGATCCACGAGGGAGTCTCCTCGGGAAAAGTGTCGTGAAACGTCTCTTCCGAGGGGGAATCCCCGTGAGAATTACAAACTTTGTCAAATTTCGAGACGGCCGCTCGAGCCGCTTCGCCCCTCGAGGACTGGGGGGAGAGCTCCTCTCGGACCCGGGTTTCGATCTGCTCTGTTAGAATCTCCAGAAAACTTTTGTCCCGCATACAGAATATGTCGGTCCTCGAGGGGTTTTCCATGAGTCGAGAAAGCTGTCCCCAGGGGAAAATCGATTTTCCAGAGGGAAATCGAGGGTTTTCCCAGGGGAAAGCGGGCCGCTCGGAAGGCCTGTCATCTTTCTGACGGGGCCATTTTCAGAGGGAAAAATGACTGAAAACAGGGTTTTTCCCTAGGGGAAACGGGGTTTTCCCCAGGGGAAATGGCCTGTTTCCCTCTGAAAATCGCGGTTTCGCCAGGGAACTTGGCATGAAAAAAAATGTTTTTCCCCTGCATTTTTCTTTGGACAAATGTTCGGAACTGATTACACTCTTGAAGTGTTAGAGATACAAAAACGTACAAACAACCCTTAACGGAGGAAAACGTACAATGGCAAAAAAGAAAGCGACAAAAAAAGCCGCTAGCAAAAAAACAACTAAGAAAGCTGCAAAGCCTGCAAAGAAAGCTGCTACAAAAAAGACAGCTTCTAAGCGCAAGCCAAATCCTGCTTTCATGAAAGCTCTTACTCCTAGCGCGACTCTCGCGGCTGTTGTAGGATCTTCTCCTATGCCTCGCACTGAAGTTGTTAAGAAGCTTTGGGCTTACATCAAGAAGAACAACCTTCAAGACGCTAAAAACCGTCGCAACATCAACGCTGACGACAAGTTGAAGTCTCTTTTCGGTAAAGCGACTGTCAACATGTTCGAAATGACAAAGATCGTAAACAAGCACTTGAAGTAATCCTTCAGGATCTTGAAAAGATCGTGTCTAAAAAAGCCCTCGGCCAACACCGGGGGCTTTTTATTTCTGGGCGCCCTTCAAGAAGGGCTTTCGTCTTCCTGGAAGGCTTTTTATCTCGTAGGCTTTTCACTTTAAGCTAGGTCTGTGGGGACGGGGTTTGTTTTGGGGGGAGGCTTATGGTAGACTGGCCCCATGTTGAAACCAAGTTCGTTGGAAGCTCCGCTCAGTCTAAATGAAATCAAGATCATGGAAAAAGCCTGTCGGATTGCGGCTGAGACCTTGAATTATGTCGGCAAGTACATCAAGGCCGGCATCACCACCGACGAGATCGATCTTCTTTGTAATGACTTTATTCAAACCCAGGGCGCGATTTCAGCCTGCATTGGCTATCACGGCTATCCGAAGTTCACCTGCACCTCGGTGAACGATATGATCTGCCACGGGGTTCCTGATGGGACCGTTCTGAAGAATGGTGACATCATTAATGTGGATGTCACTGCAAAATACCAGGGCTTCTTTGGCGACACGTCTCGAATGTACCGGATCGGTCAGGTGAGCGAGTCCGCTGAGCGTCTGTGCCAGGCGGCCGAACAGGCTCGGCAGATCGGGATTGAGGCCATCACTCCGAAGGGCTGGACCGGTGATATTGGTTTTGAGATCAACAAATTTGCGACTCGTCAGGGTTATACCACCGTAAAAGAGATCGGCGGCCACGGGATTGGTCGCGTTTTTCACAAGGATCCCTTTGTTCCGTCGATCGGGAAGAAGGGTAGGGGCGAGCGCCTGATGCCATACCAGTGCATTACCGTCGAGCCTATGATCAATGAGGGCTCAGATCAGCTCATCGAGATTGACATCCCCGGCTCGTCCATCAAGGCCTATCGAACGAAAGACGGGAAGCTCTCGGCTCAGTATGAACACACCGTGTTGATCACCGAGACCGGCTACGAAATCTTAACATTGTCCTAGCGCAAAAGTTCTGTATAATTGGACTCTCTCGCGTTAGTTGAAAGAATCGTAAACTATAACTTTGAACTCAAAGGACCGATACAATGGCCGTTGAAACCACAATGACGAATGGAAAAACCATGACAAAAAAAGCGACTCCTAAGGGGAAAACTTTAAAATTCCAAGAACGTGATTATCGCGTCTGCAAAGAAGCGATGGAAAACCCAGAGGTCTACGAAAAGTTGGCCAAGTGGGGCCGCGAAGAAATCAAGATTGCTGAAAAAGAAATGCCAGGCCTGATGGCGCTTCGTAAAGAGTATGGCAAACAGCAGCCTTTGAAGGGCGCTCGTATTTCGGGCTGCTTGCACATGACCATTCAGACGGCTGTTCTGATTGAAACTCTTGTTCACTTAGGTGCAAAAATTCGTTGGTCGTCTTGCAATATCTTTTCGACTCAAGATCACGCGGCTGTTGCTGTTGCCGCTGCGGGAATTCCTGTTTTTGCTTGGAAGGGTGAAACGGAAGAAGAATTCAACTGGTGTATTGAACAAACGATCACAGGCTGGGGTCCTGAAGGTTACAACCTGATCTTGGACGACGGTGGTGATTTGACGAACATGATGCACGAGCCTCGATTTGCAAAAGAGATGAAGAAGATCATCGGTCTTTCTGAAGAAACAACCACGGGCGTGCACAACCTGATCAAGCTGCGCGACCAAGGGAAACTGAAAGTTCCTGCGATCAACATCAATGACTCGGTCACAAAGTCGAAGTTTGATAACCTTTACGGCTGCCGCGAGTCTTTGGCAGACGGAATCAAGCGTGCGACAGATGTCATGGTGGCGGGTAAAACGGTTGTCGTCGCTGGTTACGGCGATGTGGGTAAGGGTTCGGCGCACTCCATGCGCGGACTGGGCGCTCGCGTTTTGATCACCGAGATCGACCCCATCTGCGCGCTTCAAGCCGCGATGGAAGGTTTTGAAGTCACCACAATGGAAGAAGCCGCTCCTAAAGCGGACATCTTCGTCACAGCGACCGGCTGCTGTGACATCATCACTGAAAAGCACTTCATGAAGATGAAGGAAAACGCGATCGTTTGTAACATCGGTCACTTCGATATCGAGATCGATATGGCGTGGTTGAATAAAAATTCCAAGCGTCGTGAGGTGAAGCCTCAGGTCCACATCCACACTTTGAAGAATGGTCGTCAGGTCATCGTTTTGGCCGAAGGTCGATTGGTCAACTTGGGATGCGCAACCGGTCACCCTAGCTTCGTCATGAGTAACTCGTTCACGAACCAGGTGATGGCTCAGCTTGAGCTCTACATGAACCGCGACAAATACCAAGAGCTCGACGTCTACCGTTTGCCAAAGCACTTGGACGAAAAAGTGGCCGCTCTTCACTTGCAGCATGTGGGTGTGAAGCTGACGAAGCTTTCTTCGAAGCAGAGCAAGTATTTGGGAATGGATCCAAACGGACCCTTCAAACCCGAACACTATCGCTACTAAGGGCGCCTTGCGCAGAAGGGCTGGACCCTTCGTTGCTCGGTCGCCCGCAAGGGCGACGGGAAAAATCGAAAACTTGCTTTTTGGGTTTGGTCCTTGGGCGAGGTTGGAAAAAGGGAAGGAGCTTTGCTTCTTCCTTTTTTTATTTTGAAGTGCTGGAATGAGGGCATGACAAATATGAATTCAACTCGACCTGTGTTGCCAGCTGATCAACAGATTTTAGTTTTAAGAATGATTTGGGGAGCGCTTTTTTCGTCCGTCGTTCTTCTGGGGGTCGTTCTTGCAGTTTCGGGGCGTTTTGTTTTGGATTCCAACCGTTTCCGCGAGCTGACAGGGCAGGGGCCTTATCTGGTCTTTTTTGTGATCGGGGTTGTCCTTCTGACGGCGCGGGTCTTTCTTTCGAATACAGTTTTTCAAAAGTCCGTTGAAAAGATCGCCCTTGAGGATTCATCGGCGCTGGTTCAGGCCTACACGGTTCCTTTTATTTTGCGCTTGGCTCTTGCTGAAGCCACGGCTGTGGCGGGCTTTGTTTGCGCTTTCCTTCACGAAGAGTCCACAAGCTACTTGATCTTGGGGGGAGCTGCTGCGGCGGCCGTGATCCGAGAATTTCCAAGCTTGCCGCGGATCCAGCAGCTTGCGCGCTTCTTGCTTTCCAATCGTGTGTCTCGGACTCGCGGTTAGTCGACTTTTACGTACTGAAGATAGAATTTAAGTTCTTCGATGCTCTCGCGGATGTCATCCAGGGCGCGATGCTGATTTTTCTTTTTGTACTCGCGCTTGAACTTGTCTTTGAAAATAATCTTCCATGCCGTCACATCGAGCATTCGGTAGTGCAGAAGGGCTGCGAAGTTTTTGAAGTAGCGCTCGATAAACAGGCGATCCTGCATGATCGAATTTCCGGCAAGGACCGCATTCTCGCGGCCCTCAGGGAAGTACCAGCGAACCATGTCGATCAGATCCTTTTCGACCTCGGCGGGATCTTTGCCCTTTGGAATTTTCGCGAGCAGTCCGGACTCTCCATGGTGAGTCTTGTTCCAGTCGTCCATACGGTCCAGGAATTCCTGGGGCTGACGAATGACGGACTCGTAGGTGGCGAGCTCTTTGAAATCAAAGTCGGTGATGATGCAGGCGACTTCGATGGGGCGTTCGGTTTCGACGTTCAGGCCGGTCATTTCCATGTCCAGCCAGATCAGATTTCCGTTCATGTGAACTACTTCGCAGCGGGTTTCGTGGTTTCGGACTCGATCTCGTAGCCGGTCTTCTGGATGGCCTTACGGATGGCGGCCATATCGACGTTCGAGCCTCGAAGCTTCAGGGCGCCCACGGTGGGGGTGCACTCCACCAGCTGGGATTTGAAGGGCTCACAGATGTTCTTTGTGATCTTCTTCACGCAGGCCTCGCAGGTGGTGTTCATCTTCAGATCGTAGGTCGTTTCAGGATTCGGGCTTTGGGACCAAGCTGCTGAAAAAGTAAGCAAAATAGTGGAAATAACAAGGTTTTTCACAAGGACTCCTTTCAAGGCAAGGGTGCGGAAAATAGTAGTTGAATTGAGGGGCCAAGGCCAGTATAAAAACACTTCCTTCGTGATCCTAGCGGGGTGGTAGTTAAGTTGGTTATAACGTCCGCCTGTCACGCGGAAGGCCGCGGGTTCGAGTCCCGTCCACCCCGCCAATTTTCCCATGAACAATTTCAAATAGTTAGATACGATTTTTCAGGTGAAGCCACACGGGCCTCGAACTTGTTGCATTGGAAAAATGAAAATACTCAAAATTGATGATCGGAATTTGAAGAGTCAGATCTGCGAATCTGTTTTACGGGGTCTTCCTCTTTGGTTTGGAATTGAATCTGCAATTCGTGATTATGTCCAAGATGTAAAACGTATGGAAACTTGGGCTGTATACAAAGATAACTTAGCTATTGGATTTGCGAGTATTAACAAGCATTTTTCTCAATCTGCTGAAATTCATGTAATGGGTATTTTTGAGCAATTTCATCGGAAGGGTATTGGTCATCAACTGATCGAGGTCATTTCGAACGAACTTCGTTTTCAAGGTTTCAAATTTCTGACAGTGAAAACTTTGAGTGAGTCCCGACCAAATAAAGAGTATGAAATGACAAGACACTTTTATTTAAAAAATGGCTTCGTACCGTTAGAAGAATTTAAAACTCTTTGGGGTGAAGCGAACCCTTGTTTGTTATTAGTAAAAATCTTATGAAGGCCACATTAAAACAACTCTTAATGCAGTCTCCTGCTAGCTATGTTGAAAGAGCCAACTGTTTTAATGCCGTTCAGCTTTTTTGGAAGGATTCCACTGTTCAAGAATTTGTGGGTGCGGAAGACTTTATTGAATATATTGAAAAATCTTTTTATCAAATTCCTTTGGACATTCCGTTACTAGCGGGTGATGTCTCAATTGTTTGGAGCCGTAATTCGCTAGATTTGCCGCATGGACAAATAGACGTGAATCAACTTGTAAAGAAGCAACCTGGTTATCCTTTTGGATTGATAATTGAGCACGCTTATTGTCACCTAGAAGACGGTCGAGTGTTTCAGAAGCCTAATCCTAACTTAACGGGCTTTTACGAAGTCATTGCTGAGGACAAGGCGCTAGCCCCCTATACTCAATTGCAGGGCTATGAGGTAACTCGACACAGAAGGTTCTAAACTTGTCCCATTTGCCCCGCCAATTTTCTAAACATTTGAAATCAATAGAAAAATTGGTTCGGTAATGCTTTACAATATACCATTGAAAGGTATACTTAGTCGTGGTATCATCGAAATGTGGCTATCCGATCCTTCGCAGATAAAGCGATAGAAGATTTTTATTACACTGGTAAATCGGCTCACAAAGCTGGATGGGCTAATGTTTCTGATGTCGTTAAAAGAAAACTGGATCTATTGAATGCGGCAGCAAATCTAAACGACCTTAAGATGCCTCCGAACAATAAACTCGAAGCGCTTAAAGGAAATTTAGCAGGTTTTCATAGCATTCGTGTGAATGATCAATGGCGGGTCGTATTTGAATGGACTGAGCTGGGGCCAGCAAAAGTAAGAGTTATAGATTATCACTGAGATGAAAGGAAAAATTATGAAAAAAATGACACGTAAACCAACATCTCCTGGCGAAATGCTTAATGAAGAATTTTTGAAACCTCTGGGGCTGACCCAGCGTAAATTTGCTGATCACATTGGTGTTGAAGTTAAAACGATCAACCGTATTGTAAATGAGCGGCAAACTTTGACTCCTGAGCTAGCAGCTAAATTTGCGGCAGCCTTTAACATGTCTGTTGAATTTTGGCTGAACTTACAAATGGGTTTGGATATATGGAATTTAAATAAGAGCCATCCAGATCTTCCGAAATCTCTTATCGTTAAGTCACGGGCAAGTTAATTTTTTATGGATGAAGTCGAAAATGCTTTCGTCACAATAAAGGTCTACAAAATTCTCAGAGAGCCGACATTAAATGACTATAATGAAGATGTCTATGCTGAAGAGCTTTTTAGTGAAAGCCAGAGCGTTAAAATATCTAAGATTCGTTTTCGACAAGACGATATCATTGGAACTCAATTCGATTTAGAAAAAGAAATTGAAGTTGAAGGAGTTAAGAAAAAAGTAGCTCTTAAACTTCATATTCAAGCTAAAACACACATTGATGCTGATTCGAAGACTTGGAGAGAATGGCCTGTACATATTAGTTTTGAAAGTTACCTTACAGACTCTCCAGATCAAAATCGAACATTCTCGTTCGCAAGTGAGTTAGACGGAAGCCAAGTTGGTTTTTCTGTGTCAGGTAAGGCCTTTACTCCAGGTGAACCATTTAGCATCAATATGCTTGGATTTGGGGTAAAAGTTGAATTCACAAACTAACAGCAATTTGTGAATCCCAGCAATAAGTTCTAAACTCGTTCCATTTACCCCGCCAATTTTCCAAGCTAGTTTTGGCATTAATGATCCAACAATTTGAAATCAGAAGTCCTTTTTCAAATCGTGAATTTCCGTTTATTTCGAGTTGAGTCACTACAGGTCACACTAGGTCACTAGTGTTGGCTACTGTAGCCAGAATTGATGGCTACAGTTCCGATTAAAAAACAGTTCAAAACTTCGTCTTTTGTTCAGTTGTTTACAAAGGTCTAAGTGATCGAACATAAAGTCTTTTTTCTGTAACCACTTCAAATTTGTTTACTAATCCCAGCTCTAGTTGAGCTGGTTACAAATTTGGAGGATCAAATGAAGCGTGAACGTGATTGGGCATTTGCAATGAGTGAGGATGCAAAAAGGCAGGGTAATCTTTTAAGACGAGTTCGGGAGTCCGCAAATCTAACTATGCGCCAACTTGCAATGCAGGTTGGAATTTCACATACAGCAATAAGCCAACTTGAGCTTTTTCACTTAGGAGTCTTATCCACGAGTTATTGCGCGAGCCAGCCGCCATCCAGCGTGAGGGTTGTGCCGCGAATTTGCGTGGCGGCGCCTGAGCAAAGGAAGAGGACGGACTCGCCGATCTGTTCGGGTGTCACGAAGTTTTGGGAAGGTTGTTTTTCTGATAACAAACGAGTCTTCGCTTGCTCGGGATCAAGATTCTGAGATTTCGCCAGTTGGTCGATCTGCGCTTGCACCAGCGGGGTCAGCACCCAGCCTGGGCAAATCGCGTTGCAAGTGATGCCGGTGGTGGCGGTCTCGAGGGCGACCGCTTTAGTCAGTCCAATTAAACCGTGTTTAGCGGCGACGTAGGCGGATTTTTGGGCGCTGGCCACCAGCCCATGCACCGACGCCACATTGATGATGCGACCCCAGTTTTGTTTTTTCATTCCCGGCAGACAGGCCTGGATGGTGTGAAAGGCTGACGACAAGTTGATAGCAAGAACCGCGTTCCATTTTTCTTCCGGAAAGTCCTCAACAGGGGCGACATGCTGAATGCCCGCATTGTTGACAAGAATATCAAGCCGACCGAACTGCTTTTGAAGATCCGCAAGCCAACTTCGAATCTCGCTGGGCTTCGACATATCGGCCGCACTGAACGTTGTGGGTGTCTTGAACTCGGATTCGAACTGCGCACGAAAGGCTTCTCCGCTTTTCGGGTCCATCAGACCATTCAACATCACGGACGCCCCTTGCTGAGCGAGCGCTCTTGCGATCCCCAAGCCGATCCCGCTTGTCGAACCTGTGACGACGGCGATTTTTCCTTTCAGTGACATGCAGCTCTCCTTGTGGGATTCACTTAAACAATTTGTGCGGGTCTGTCAAAACGAGGGATTATTTTTTTGTGGCTGGCTGACGAAGGAAACGACTGATCTCCTCGGAGGCGTCGGCAAGGCCTGTTAAGCCATAAAGATGACCCCCGGCTCCCTCTATCACTTTGACAGAAGCGGTGCCACCGGCCTTGCGAATCTTTTCAGCGGCCTTGTCGGCCAGTTCTGGCGGAAAGAGAAGGTCCGTCTTCACAGAAACAAAAAGAATCGGCGCTTTGATTTTCGAAATGTCGTTTTCAACATTGAAGGCCTGGTTCGCGCGGATCAAATAAAGAAACGAGTTGGCATCGACAGTTTTCGTTTTAGAAAGCGAGCTCTCCTGAAGTTTTGATTCAATCAAATACGTGTTCTTCAGACTTTCTGTCGGAGACTTTTTGGAATCCGTCGGCTGATTCCCGAAAGTCTGTTCGGCCCATGCGAAGTCGCTGGCCCATGTGGTGACCGCCTTCAGGGCCTCAGCCAGGCCCTCGTTCGGTTCTTGCCCCTTTTTGTAGCGTCCGTTTTTCCATTTTGGATCCCGCAGAATGGGCGAGGCCCAGCCATTCAAAACAAGAATCGTATGGGGCGGCATCGACAGCCCCGGGCTGATCACGGCGATCACGCGCTCTACAAAGTCAGGAAACTCGACACTCCACTGCAGGGCTTGAAGGGATCCTCCCGAGGGGCCCGCCACTGCCGTCAGCCGAGTGACCCCCAAAGAATCCAGTAAGGCTTTTTGAACGCGCACAAAATCGCGAAAGGTCACCACGGGAAAGTCGGGACCATAGGGCTTGCCGGTTTTGGGATTCACGGAAAGCGGCCCGGTGGTGATGATATTCGGATCTTTGGGATTGATATTCACAAGTGTGTCGGACGAGATGACAAAATACTTCGAAGTATCAAAAGGCTTTCCGGGACCAATGACACTGTCCCAATACCCTGGGGCCACATCGCTCGCCTTGTACTTTCCCGCCGCGTGCGAACTTCCCGAAAAGTAGTGGGTGATCAAAATGACATTCGTTTTTTCCGCGTTCAGGGTCCCGTAAGTTTCATAACCAATGCGGACCTCGGGGAGACTCTTGCCGCCGACGGTTTGGTAATTTTTAAGTTTGAATTCTTTTTTGACGACGAGCTCGTCAAGAGCCGATGCAAACGTGGATAGGAAACAAACGGCAGGGAGTGTGATTAAAAAAAGTGGGATGCGAAAAAACGTAGTTCGTTGTTTCATCCTTATGGCTCCCTTTAAAGAATGGGATCTTCTCTCACTCAATTCAACTCAGAATCAAAGAAAAAGCTTCTACCTCTCAAGAAGTTTGCTGCTTTTTAATTGCTCTCAGCTCTTCAAGAACAATGAGATCTTTGCGGCGACCCATCTTTTCTTTGATGGCAATCAAGTCATCAAGTGATAGAACTTGGCAGTCGTGACCAAAAAGTGTGACAACGACGGCTCGATCCTTCAGATCCTGATAGGAGCCTAAGTTTTCGTCCAAAGTCACAACGTCCAAAATTCCAGCCTTTGTTTCAAGATAGATATTTTTAAGGCCGTGAACTTCTTTAGGGTCATCCAAAAATGAGGGCTTATGGGTCGGGTTCATTCGATGGCGTGGTTCTAGATCTTTCAAGGCTGAGCGAAGCCTTTCGACGTTTTCGGGCGACATCAGCATTGTGATATCGAGGTCCTTCGTCACATGTGAGGATCCATGAACGACGGCTGCAAATCCGCCGACGATGAGGAAATCTAAATCGTGAGACAGGAGAGTTTTAACAAGGTAATTGAGATCTTGCATGAACTTTTACTTTTTTCGCAGTTTCAAGGGCAAGAACGAGATTCAGAGCTTTCTGATGCTCTTCAATCCTCTGTTGCGGCGTAAGGGTCAAATTTCTTGCAAGGTCTTTATCCATGTCGACAGACTAGCAGATCAGAACCACAAATGGCTATTCTTATCGCGACTCGTAATTTTTGAAAGGAGACCCCTAAAAGACTTCAAAAGACTTCATGTTCTGGGATCTGTTTTAAATCGTTAGAGAACCTGTTAGGCTTAAGCATGACGACATTGCGGTCAAAAGGGTGACGGGTAGTAGAATGTCTTCGCAACGGCAATTGACCTTCGAAAGTCAGGGTCAGAGGATTACAAAAAATTGGGTGAGCGAGAATCAGTTCTCGGCTCCGAAGCAAGTCGTTGTGATTGATGATTCGTTTTCGGCGGACCGTTATGTGGCGATGGCGAGCCAAGGGGTATCTTTCGTTTGGAAGGGTGACTTTCATAATGCCCGGCAGCTGTTGCGGGCGGTCCAGCGACGAATCAGGAAGCCGGCTTCGGGCCCGGCCGCCGGCACTCCGCAGGAAATGGCAAAAGAGTTCTATCGGCATCGTCAGCACCAGGCCCATAAAGCGCAACTGCTGTCTCGGTTGCTCATTCTTATCGAGCCAGATCTTTCCATTCAATTGCCGCGCGCGCCGGATCTGCGCCAGTCGATTTCCGAGGCCCTTCGAAGTCCTGAAGGGGACTTTTTGATCAGTCTTCGCGAGCTGCAAGGATTTGTGGGAGCTCATGAGTGGCGCAAAAAAGGGGTCCCGATCGCAGCACTCGAAGGAAAGAGGATTCATGCGCATTACGGAGTTTTTTCGCCAGTCCGGGGTGAGTACTTGGATCTTGTCGCGAAGGCCTCGCTTCCAAGCCCGACTCAGACAGCCTTTGATATCGGAACGGGGACAGGGGTTCTTGCTGCGATCTTAGCGCATCGAGGAGTTCCACAAGTTGTGGCAACCGATCTGGATGATCGAGCTCTCGAGTGTGCCAAGTCGAATCTTCAAAATCTAGGATTTGAAGATCAAGTTCGTGTTGAAAAGACCCATCTCTTCCCTGAAGGACAGGCGGATCTTGTCATCTGCAATCCGCCGTGGTTGCCAGCAAAGCCCACCTCGGCGATTGAGCACGCGGTCTATGATGAAGACAGTCGAATGCTGAAAAGTTTTTTGCAAGGCGTGAGTTCTCACTTGAGCGATCATGGCGAGGCCTGGCTGATTATGTCGGATCTGGCGGAACACTTAGGGCTTCGGGGCCACGAGGATCTTAAAAACTTCATCTCTCAATCCGGGCTTCGCGTAATCGAGCAACTTAAGACCGAGCCCCGCCACTCGAAGGCCCTGGATGAAGACGATTTCCTGCACACCGCTCGTTCGAAAGAGATCACAAGTCTTTGGCGACTTCAAAAATTATAGAGAGTGCGAGGCAATCCAAGCCCCGGTCCACGCGTTCTGAAAATTGAACCCACCGGTGATGCCGTCAATATCCAGAACCTCACCGGCGAAGAAAAGGCCTGGGCAGATCTTGCTTTCCATACGTTTAAATTGGATTTCTTTTAGGTCCACGCCACCGCACTCGACAAATTCGTCCTTGTAGCGATTCTTCCCGAGTACCGCGAAAGAGGTTGCAAACAGAGTTTCAGCAAGTGTCTGCAGCTCTTTATTCGAAACATCCGCCCAGCGTTTGTCTTCAGGAATCTG
>JBKDHV010000035.1:0-82692 GCA_046336915.1 Bdellovibrionales bacterium | reverse complement strand
ACGATCCTCGCCGGTCACCCGACGGTATCCCATTTTTCAACTCCATTTTTTCGCAAAAACTGAGTCGCAAATGGCCCGTCAGGTGGCTACCTTCAACTCAGCTTGTTAAACACTGGGTTGCACTGGAAAAAATTTTTCGGGAAAAATTGAAAGACTCAATAGGGACTTTTTTGATGACCGCGACTTGAATGTTGATTTTCTCTACAAAGCCGATAACGGCGCGGCTTTCGACCAAGTAACCGCTCAAAGACCGAATAGCGTCTTTGATGTCAAAATCGGAGATAAAGACTTTGAATTTCTTAAGCAGTTAGCCTCTCTGCTGGAAGAACCCTCCAATCCACGAAACCGCGAAACAATTCAGAAAATGGTCGACCTTGAGTCCGTGCGAAGACTGGCTCGCGGAATCGCTCTTGTCAGTCATTGGGACAGTGTCTTTAATAACTTTCATCTTTATCGACTTAAAGGCGGTAAGAAGTTTTATGCTCTCGCTTGGGACTTAGACGCAATTTTTGATTTGACGGAGCATCCCTTTTCGCCGGCCTATGTTGATATCGCTTACAATCGGCTTTTTGGATTTGCCATCCAGTCAGACCTGAACGGCCACCTGACCCAGATTCGAAATGATCTGACGACTCACTTCAGCGGGGCCACTATGGACGCGGTTGCACTTCCCCAGATTGAGCGAATGCGGGCCGCCTATCAGGCTGACCCCGTTCTAGGCGGATCCGGTTTGCAAATTGAGACTGAGTACGCGAAGTTTCGAGCGGATGCACTTAGCTGGTGGAATAGCCTCGATCAGCATTTAACATCGCGAGGCTTTTGAAGTCGCTTTACTTAACTGGAACTTTAACTTTGACGACAATGTCGTCTTTCACGCCGATTCCCATATAACGAATTCCTTCAATCTTGAAGTCACTCAGCTTCAGCGGGAATTCAGCGGCAAGCTCTTGGCCCTCAAGTTTGTAGGTGCCACGAATATCTTTTTCAATATCCTTGATTCGAATTCGGCCGACCCCTTTGCCCTTTTCTCCAATTGCTTTCACAAGAACAGCTTTGGGATAGGTCTTGGCTTGTAGGTAATCAAGGGTATGTTTATCTCGCAGACTCATTCCGGTTTTGACCGTTGTGAGATCGACGACAATATTTTCCGCCATGACTCGATCCCCGCTTTTCCGAGCAAAGCCCGTAACACTGGAAGTCCGGCCAGTAAAGCTCCCCGAAGGTGAGAGTTTGATATCAAAACTTGCTTCTGAGGCCCAGACACAAGTTGAAAAGAAGAGTGAGAGTGCAATAAAGCTTTAAATCCATGTTCGTTCCTTGTGTATCTCGAAAAAGGAGGTTGCAACAGCCTTAAGGCTAGCAGACCTGACTTGAATTTTGAAATATTTGTTTGTTTTAATTTGAGCCCCAACCCCTGTTGAAGAAAGGGCGCCAGGCCACCTGGTCCAACCTTGATCTCAAGAATGCCAAGGGCGGGTTCGGCTCTGCGGTGAGCAAAGGGGAAGTGGTCAGAGGATTGATAAACCAAGTCCGAGTCCCAAGTGATTCGACACTCTCCGATGCGATAGCGACGGCGCGTGTATTCCACATGCAACAGGGGCTTCAGCTCGCCCCACTGAAGGGAATCGAACAGAAACTCGTTCTTTTGGGGCTGAGAATCCGAGGCAAGTTCGAGAAGTCGGTCCCAGCTTTGAAAGGAAAAAGGATCCGCTCCCTCAGGGGAGCTCAAGAAAATCTTCCTTTTCTCGGTCAGAGAGTTTTTTTTGATTTTCATCTGGAGGCTAAGCTGCTGAGTCGAATCATACAACTGAAGTCGAAACTTCTTTTTCAGCGGGGCCTGGGAAAAGGCCATCGCGGCGGATCGAAGGTCCCATGTGTCAAAATAAAGGTTCCGAACGCGATCCTGCGGAAAGGGATCGGATCCCCCCAGATGGGTCATCAGAAAGTTGAGGACAAAGTTCTTCTGGTCCTCACTCGCAACGAATTTTGACTCGGAGTACATGTGGATTCGACCTTTGTCAGAAAGTGTCAGATTGAGAGTCGCAACCAGGACACCGAAAAGTTCGCCTTAAGTCAAGGAAAGACCCGCTTCCTGAGAGGTCCGAAATCGTGAATTTTCCCACTGGACGCCTTGATGCACAGGCCGTCGAAGCCGATATGTTTTTCATGGAGTTTCTGTTTTTTGTTCTCGGGTCCCTCATGACCTATGTGGGCAGTGTTTTGCTCTACGGTTCCTACAAGAGCTCCTCGGACTCCTTTTCTCGAAACGGACAAGTGGTGGGGTTTTCGACAGGTCCCCTGGGCTCGCCAGTCGTCCCAACTCGAGGTTGTTCTGATCTTCGCACGGTGATTCGATTCGTGGCCGTCGATGGTCAAGAGTGTTTCTTGATGGAGACAGTCGGGAGTGATCGACCGGCGTATTTCATGGGAGAGTTCGTTCCACTCTTGTTGTCGATGGCACGAAAATCCGAAGTCTACTTCAAAACTCGCAGCGATCGTCGTTTAGGGCTTTTCTGGTTTTGGCTGGGCGTTTTGTTTTGGTTTATGTACTTCGCTCAGACCGATGAAAGTTTCGGCGGAGCTCTTTTGAACGCTCTTGTTTTTCTGGGTCTCTGCTCTGTGCTTTCCAGCGCTCTTGAAACCCAGGGTTGGAACTGGAAAAAGTTAATCAATGACGGCCAAGACTTGGGTTCGCTTGCGCCGCCTCTTGTCGTTGCTCTTGATCAGAGTCATCGTATCCCTTGGGCGCAATCCGAGCTTGTGCTCACACCCATGCCTCAAGAGGACCGTGTTCGTCGGCCCTGGTTTCTGCAGACATCTTTGTTTGTGGGCGCCTTAGGTTGCTTTGCTGCCGCCGGTTTCTACCACTACCAAACAGAACAGTTTTTCAAAGGGGCCCTTCCCGCTCGGGGGGTCATCGCTTACACCAAAACCCGTCCCTATCTTGCTTTTTTCAAGGTTCAAGTTCCGGTGGCGCGCTATTACGGGCCCCGAAAGAACATTGTCGAGTTCGAAGATGCCATCGGTTTTCCGACCGCCCAATTCAAACCTGGTCAGCACGTTCGTGTTTTTTACTCACGACGAAACCCTCGAATCGCAAGAGTCGATCTTGGACCCTGGAATCAATGGATGTGTTACGCGTATTTCTTAGCTGGAACAATTTTGATTCTCGCCACGCGCAAGGCGGTCTTGCAGGCCCAAAAAGAGCGAACTCGCAAACCAAGTCCTATTTATGTTCGACGCGCTTCTTGAAGCGCATTCTCGGTGTCGCTTTCGGATCACAAGAACTACAGATCCGACCAACCTAAAAGAATGGCGATTCCGAAGAGGGCAAATAAAAGGCTCGCAATCTGACGAACCCGGGACATCGGTATTTTCTTAAGCAAGTGTTCACCTAGGAAAATCGCCAACGCATTCGAAGCCAACATGCCGAGCGTCGTTCCCAGAGTCACCAGAAGCACAGAAGGATGCTGGGCCCCCAGGGCCAGAGTCGCGAATTGAGTCTTGTCTCCCATTTCGGCCAAGAAAAAAACGACGATCGTGGTGACAAGAGGTCCCCAGCGATCCAACTTCTCGTTGGTTTCAATCTTGTCGGGGAAAAGGATCCAAACAGCAAATCCCAAAAACAAAAGACCCAAAACCCAACGGAGAGCCTCGGTGGACAGAAATCCCGAGCTCCACTGGCCCAGCCAGGCCACAAGCCAATGATTGAGAACTGTTGCGATGAAAATTCCAAGAAGAATAGTCCAGGGCCTGCGATAACGGGCAGCCAGAATCAAAGTGAGAAGTTGGGTTTTGTCTCCCATTTCACCGGCGAACACGAGAATGAAGGATTGAAGGAAGGTTTCCATCGGGGGCTGTCTTGTGTCTCGTGATCCGTTACCGATTCACACGAAGTCGAAGAGTGGTGTCTTCGTGATTGAGAAGAAGGATGCGGGCATCGGGGGCCACTCGACTTTCTCGTAGATCAATTTCAAGGACGTGGGGGACTCGCCGTCGATCGGGGCAAGCTTTACGGGTCGTTGAAATTTCAAGACGGGCTTGGCAAGTCTCGACGGGTTCTCGGCGCGGGACATCCGCGCGGCAAGATTCTTCGACCTCTAAACTTCCAGTCAAAGTGTTGCAGGTGTCACCAAGGACGGTGACGTAGAGAATATTCGTGGAAATGAAGGCGCTGAAGGACGAGGATTCAGACTTTTGAGCCAAAGTGTGGGCACTGCTGAGGAAGGGGACAAAGCCTAAAGCCAAAATCATCAATCGCATGAAAAGTCTCCTTGCAATCAAGACAAGTTCAGCTGGATTGGTAGCACGGCTTGGGGGTGAGAGCGAGGAGATTCCAAGCCAGGGCTCGAAGCATCATGCTGCGGATTGGCAGGTCTAAAGACCGCGGCACGAGCCCTCTTCCCGGGGATCCGAGACACCGTGAAGACCCTGATCTGTTTTTTGCACCAGTTGAATGCGGCAGCCCAGATCTTGTTCTTCGATCCGGTGGCCCCGACGTTCAAGTTCGCGGGCCGTTGAACTTGGCAAGCCCGGAGATTCAACACGCAAGACATCGGGCTGCCACTGGTGATGATAGCGGGCCAGCGTGACAGCTTGCCAAGGCGGGAGTCCATATTCCAAAACATTGAGAAGGGTCAAAGTCACGCAGGTGATGATTCGGGTGCCAGAAGGTGTACCGACTGCTAGAAACGGCTTTCCGTCTTTCAACACAAGAGTAGGCGACATGCTGCTCAAAGGTCTTTTTTGAGGAGCAACAAGATTGTTTCGTCCACCCACGGCCTGGTACAAATTCTGAGCTCCTACTTGAGCCGAAAAGTCATCCATCTCATTGTTCAGCACGATGCCCGTGCCCTCGGCCACGAGTCCTGAACCGAAATAGCCATTGATGGTCTGGGTGCTCGCAATCATATTGCCCTCTTGATCCATCAGAGAGAAGTGAGTGGTCTCGGGAGATTCGGGGTCGATCGAGAACTGAACCGCCGGTGAAGCTTTCGAAAGACGAATTTGAGAACGAATTTCGGCAGCATAAGATTTCGAAATCAGTTTCTCGAGGGGAATCTTCACAAAATCCGGATCACCCATATAACGGGCGCGATCCACAAAGGCTCTTTGCATGGCACTCGCGGTCAAGTGAACAGCGTCCGGATGTTGAGGTCCCAAGCGTCGAAGCTGATCCTTCTCAAGCGTATTCAAGATCTGAATGACATGTGTTCCGCCCGAGCTCGGTGGTGGCTGACTGAAAATCTGAAAGTTGCGGTACGTTGATTCCACAGGTTTGCGCCACTTCGTGCGGTAGTTGCGAAGATCCTGCAAGTCCATAAGGCCCTGCTGTTCACGAAGTGTGCTGACGATCTTTTTCGCGATCGCGCCTTCGTAAAAACTTCGAGATCCTGGATTTGCGATTTCTCGTAACGTTTGGGCCAAATCCGCTTGGACTAAAATGTGGCCCACAGGCCAAGGCTCGCCCTGGGGGTCCAAGAAAATCTTTCGACTCGAGGGAAAACGAGCGAGCACCGCTTTTTCGCTCTGCAGGGCTTGATGAAGAGCGGGGTAGACGGGGAAGCCCTCTTGCGCCAGTCGAATCGCAGGGGCTAAGATCTCGGCTCGCGAGAGTCGGCCGTGTCGGCCGTGCAGTTCAAGCACGCCCTTCACCAATCCGGGGGTGGCGACAGCAAGGGCACCAGCAATTGACTTTTGCGAATCCACTTGGCCGTCCGAATTCAAGTACATTCGTGAATGCGCACGTCGAGGCGCCGTCTCTCGAAAATCGAGAGATTCCACTTTTCCTGTTTTTGCCGATCGGAATAGAACGAAGCCTCCGCCCCCGAGTCCTGTGGACTGCGGCCGTTCGACACTGATGGCAAACGAGACAGCCGCAAACGCATCAAAAAGATTTCCTCCCTTACTGAGAACTTCTAAGGCCGCAGCTGTCGAGGCGGTCCCCTGAGTGGCCACAATGGCGCGGCTTCCGATGGCTTCGTACTGAGCTCGAGTGGCCTGCGGCCGAAGCGGAACGGTTTGCAGTTTGGGGGCCGAGGAACACGCGGTCAAAAACAGAAGAAGAAGCGAAGTGTTTTTCATTTCGGCATTGCAGTTCAGCTCAATCGCAGTTGCAAGGGATATTAGGGTGCGTCCAATGTTCAGTCCTCAAGCAGGCCAGGGCAAGCTCCCCGGGTCTGGGGCGGGGTCGAGTTGCCGAGGTTCAGCTCAAATGGAGAAGGCGTTGTCCTTCCGAAGTTTAAGCTCGAAGGCCGAGCTTATCGAATGCGTTTGCAGCCGGTTGCAGACAGCATTTTGGTTAACTTTCGGCTGTCGTTGCATTGGAGCTCAAGGCCGCCGGCTTCGTCGAAAAAGAGATGACCCTTATTTCCGTTGCGGCAGGAGTACTCGAAGGAGTAGTGAGCGCCGAAATTCTTTTCTTCCAGACGACATAAAGCCTTAAAGTTCAGACTCTCTTCGCAGACCTGTTGCGCCGAAATCAAGTCTTTTTGCGAAACGATTTGTCGACCCGAGCGATCCTCGTACGAGTAAACCATCGACAGGCGTGGCTCCCGTGAATCCAGCGTCACTTCCATCTGAATTTGATTCACTTCATCTTTTTCAAAGCAAGAAAACTCGACAGCACGACTCAAACTCGGAATTGCAGCTGTTGCGATTGAGATCGAAAAAAGAAAGGATTTCAACATGGTTGCTCCTGGAGGGAAAACCCTCTGAACTTCGGCCGAGTCAAACCTTTGGAGAAGGTTGGACCGAACTCTAGATTTACCGACTTGTGGGCCTGCTTTTCAACTTCAGTCCTGAAGAAAAGGGCTTTTTTGACTTTCTTACGAGGTTGTCAAATTGTTCAACATCGGACCCGATCGCCCGGCAGGAGCTCAGTTAGGGGAAATGGGGGCCGTGTTTTTGACGCCCCAAAAAAACAAAAACCCAGCTGATGTCAGCCGGGTCCTTTTTGCTTTTCGAAGAAAGTGGATGGGGATACAGGACTCGAACCTGTGAATGACAGAATCAAAATCTGTTGTCTTACCAACTTGACGAATCCCCAGTCATTCTTGAAAAGCAGTTCATAGGTTTAAAAAAAAATGACCAGCCAGGCAAGAAAAAAAGAGGCGGTTCGTGTTTGCGAACCGCCAGGTGTGTAAGCTCCACAAGTCGAAATTCTTGAAAGAGTTTTTCGAGGTCAACCCAGGCTAGGCCAGGTCAACGAGCAGGACTCTTCCCGGGACCATGAAGGCTACTCTTCCCCGTACTCGGGGACTTTTTGCCTTTTTAGGTTCACGAGAGTTTCACCCATGGATTTGAGTTCATTTTCGTAAGCCTCAAAAACACGGTCTTCGATTTGGGCTCGCGTCTCCTGATTCAGGGGATGGGCGATATCCCGAAACTGACCGTCTTTGCGCTTTTTACTGGGCATGGCAACGAAAAGTCCACTGGTTCCTTGAATGATCTTCAGATCACGCACCACGAAACAGCCATCGAGAGTGATCGAGACATAGGCCTTCAATCGGTCTTCATTCACCGGAAAGACTTTCACTTCCGTAATTTTCATGGCGGGGCCTCCTTACGCTGCACATCAAGTTGCCCACAGGGCTGTAGGTCCCTTCCCAGTATTATCCTACAACCAGGCCTAGGTCCTGAGAAAATTACGCATAGCGTTTCGTTTTGAGACGGCATCCCCAACCAGGGCCCCCTCAGGAGCCCTTTGTGGCAACCGACAGAGAGGTCCGTTAGTCTCCGAAGGTAATGATCAGAATGTTGTTCCCACGAGCCAGGCGGAGCACGTTTCGGCCCTTTTTTAAGTTCTTGATCACATCGGCAGCCGCTTCGACTTCTTGCTTGTTAACCTCAAGAACCACATCACCCACCCGTACGCCCGCCAGAGAGGCCATCGAACCTCGCTCGACGGCGATAATCACAGGACGGCGAAGATCTTCAGGCAAGCCGAGGTCTTCGCGAAGACTTTTTCCAAGGTCGGAAACACTAAAGCCCAAATTGTGAGGGGCCTTTTGCCCTTCGTAGTCGCCCTTATCCTTCTCGTTTTTGCCTAGTCGACGCTGATCTTTTCTTTCAGCCACAACGGCCGTGACGGTTCGTGTTTTTCCGTTGGGGGAAATCACTTTCAACGTCACTGTTGAATTGGGAGTTTGGCCCGCGATCGTGTCGGTCAGATCTACAGAATTTTTAATTTTTTTTCCGTTCACTTCGATAATCGTGTCGTAAACTTTTAGGCCCGCCTTAGCAGCCGGGCTGTTCTTTTCCACAAGCATCACCACCGCTCCGGTGGCCTCTTTCTCAAGTCCCAGATCTTCGGCGCTGGCGGGATTGTGATCACCCAGCCCAATGCCCAAATAGCCTTTGCGAAGGAAGCCGCGGCTTTCAAGGTCGGGAAGAATCTTCTTCACCTCGTCGATCGGGATAGCAAAACCGATCCCAGGGCCGCGCGCATCGATTGCCGAGTTCACGCCGATCACATAGCCCTTCGTATTCACAAGGGGGCCGCCCGAATTTCCTGGGTTGATGCCGGCATCGGTTTGAATCAAAGGCACTCGATTGATCTCAGCGATTTCTCGACCGATGGAGGAGATAATCCCTTTCGTCAAAGTATGGGTGTGGCCAAACGGATTCCCGATGGCCGCCACCCACTCGCCAACCTGCAGATCCTTCGAGCTTCCAAGGGCGGCAACGGGAAGATTTTTGTCGGGCTTGATTTTGATCAGGGCAATATCGGTGCGCTGATCCGAGCCGATGACTTTGGCTTCGAAAAGTTTTGGATTATCGGCCAGTTGAACCTGAATCAGATCTGCGCCTTCGATCACGTGATTGTTGGTGATGATAAGACCGTCTTCACGGATGATAAACCCCGTCCCCAAGCCCATCTGCTGAGGGCCGCCGTTTTGTCGCGGCATCATCGGAACGCCGTAAAAACGTTCAAGCATCTCGAGCATGGGATCGCGAGGAACGCGTCCCCGAATTATTTGAGATGTCGAAATGTTCACAACAGCCGGATTGATGATGCGACTGAGCTCCATAAACAAGTTCGCCGGCATGGGATCCGAAAGTTTCATCGCCGGTGGGGTTCGTTGGGGAACCTGAGCAAGGGCTAAGGGGTTTGTCGGGCCTAAGAGAAGAGACGTCAAGGATGCGAAAGTCAGCAAAGAGCGTTTCATCGTGAAGAACTCCTTCTTGAATTTACTTGAATTGCAAAAACTTAAGTTGAAGATCGGAAATCAAATGGTCCAAGAGCTGGGACTCGTCTTGGGAAAGATTATTCTTAGTTTTCTCTTTCAAAATCACCAGCAGATCGATATTGAAGCGGGCCATTTCTTTATCTTCCTGAACCTCTCCTGTTTGAGGGTGAGGTGAGAGCCCTAAAGCAAAGGCGGCGCTTGAAGCCACCGACATCACAAGCATGGAAAAACTGGCGTCAACGGGATTGGACATAAACTTCCTTTCCGACAGAAACTGAACTCAATTTTTAGCTCTAATCCTTATGGAATGACAAGGTATCGGGCACTGATGCAGGCCTTCATGCCGCCGGGCAAAATGAAGTCTTTGACGTTGGGCGCAAGGCGAAACCTAGAGCGGGTAGGAGCCCACAAGTTTTTCCAGCCGACTTCGAGTTGTGGGATGGAACTGCAAAAGCTGATTTTTCTGCAGCCGCCGTTCAGGATTCACGATGAACAGTTGGGATGTCGCGGGCGGGACTTCCATCGGATAGGTCAGTGACCAGCTTTCCAGCCTCCAAAGTAAGCGACCCAAACGTTCACGAGAACCCAGCAGTTGGGCCGCATTTCGATCCGAGGCATACTGATCCATCGACGAAAAAGAAAAGCGAATCAGCAAATACAAAATAGGGGAAAACAGCGTTAGAAAAAAATTCTGTTTGCGCCCAAAAACAAAATTCGGAATCCAGATTTTATCTAAACGAACTGCAAACTGTGCCAAAATGTTTCCCACCAGGCTCATGACTCCGAAACGCAGCGTTTGCCTATGGCGCAGCTGGCATAGCTGATGGGCCAAAACCATTTCAATTTCTTCGCGAGAAAAATTTCGCAGCAGAGTTTCCGACAGAGTCACCAGGGGGCGACGCCAGGGTACCTCAAAAGAAAAGGCCGTCGGCAGATCACTCTTCAGGATATAGAGCTGGGGCTTTGCGATCTTGAGCTCCTGGGACCACTTTTCAAGTCGAGCATTCAGGCCCCAGGGATCCCGGCCCTCGATCGGGGTCAGCTGAAAGTTTCGCAAAAGAAGTCCCTCGCCCCAGACGAAGACCAGGACGTGAAACGTGAGGGCGGCCATAAGTCCAATGAAAAGCCCCAGTCGTCCCCCCAGCTGCGAGCAAAGAACGAGAAACACGAGACTTGAAATCAAAATAAAAAGCCAGACCTGAGTCGAGATTGAACGATGAACTTTCATTCACCGAAAATGCTACCGAACTTCCTTGCCCGTACTCAAGCAAAAAGGTGAAATGGAGTGTGATTTAAAGGAGTTGTTCATGGCAGACGTGGATCTGATGAGTCTCAATGCGCAGGTGGCTCAAGAGAGTCAATTTATTCAACACATGAAATCGCAGATTTCTCAGGTGATCGTCGGACAAACCGAGATGGTCGATGGAATTCTTATGGGTCTTTTGACGGGAGGGCATATCCTCCTCGAGGGCGTTCCCGGTCTTGCGAAAACTCTCACGATTTCTTCGGTGTCGCAGACCATTTCGCTGCACTTTCAAAGAATTCAGTTCACACCGGATCTTCTGCCAACAGACCTGATCGGAACCATGATCTTCAATCCCAAGACGGGCGACTTCGCTCCTCGAAAGGGCCCGATCTTTGCCAACATCGTTCTGGCCGACGAAATCAACCGGGCGCCCGCCAAGGTCCAATCCGCACTTCTTGAAGCCATGGCTGAAAAGCAAGTGACCATCGGAGAACAGACCTACAAATTAGAGGCCCCATTTCTTGTCATGGCGACGCAGAATCCTCTTGAGCAAGAAGGGACCTACCCTTTGCCGGAAGCGCAGATGGATCGCTTTATGTTCAAGATCCACGTGACGTACCCTTCAAAGAAAGAAGAGCTCGAAATCTTAAACAAGATGGGATTTAATCAAAAGCCCACCTTGGCGGCCGTCATCACGAAGGAAAACCTTTTGAAGGCCAGCGAGAGACTTGATCAAATTTACGTGGATGCGAAAATTAAGAATTACATTGTGGACTTAGTGATGGCGACACGGCACCCGAAGGATTACGGTCTGAGTCGCGTCGCTGACCTCATTCAAGTCGGCGCTTCTCCGCGGGCTACGATCTCGCTCTTTCGTGCCTCGAAAGCTCAGGCGTTTTTGCGCGGACGAGGTTATGTCACCTTGGAAGATGTGAAATCAATTGTGACCATGGTCTTACGACACCGCTTGATTCTGAATTTTGAAGCTGAAGCCGAGAACGTGAAGACCGATGATGTGGTTCGAGAAATCCTTTCCGAAATTGAAGTGACGTAAAGATATGCAAAAGCCCGCCGAACTTCTTCGACAGACAAAGCTTCTGGAAATTCGGACTCGGCGACTGGTCGATTCCGTCATTTCGGGCGAGTACAAGACCGCCTTTCGCGGGCAGGGGATGACGTTTTCTGACTTTCGTGAGTATGTTGCGGGTGATGATATTCGCCACATCTCATGGCCGCTGATGGCGCGTACCGGAAAGCCCTACATCAAGAAGTTTGACGAAGAACGAGAGCTTCAGATTCTGCTGGTCGTGGATATCAGCGGATCAACCGCGTTTGGCTCAGGCGCATTTTCAAAACGAGAAAAACTCGTTCAGGTCGCCGCCACTCTGGCACTTTCGGCCGTTCGCAATGGTGATGAAGTGGGGCTTGTTCTCTTCACGGATTTCATGGAGCACTACTTGCCGCCGCAAAAGGGGCGTGGGCAGATTCAGCGCCTTTTGCGCGATTTGGCTTTCTTTGAACCGCAGCATTCAAAAACTCGTATCACGGCGGCGTCAGACTTTCTGCAGGGAGTTCTCAAGAAAAAATCGGTCGTCTTCATCTTGAGCGATTTTATGGATCAGGATTACAGCCGTTCGTTGTCGCTCTTAGGAAAGAAACACGACGTGATTGCCTGCGTGATCGACGACGACTTCGAAGTCGAAATGCCGAATCTTGGTCTTCTTGAAGTTTTTGACCCTGAAAGTGAAGAGCAGCTTCTTGTCGATTCAGGTTCTCGAGAGTTTCTCAAGAGCCTAAAAAAACTTCGAGACCAAGAACAAAAAGAACGGGAAAAGGAACTCAAGTCCTCGCAGGTTGACTTGATTCAACTCTCGAATCAAAAAGATTTTTATAAGCCAATAGTGCAATTCTTTTCAAGACGAGGGCGGCGCTCTTGAGCGAATTTCAGTGTGAAGTTGAAATTCCAGATGCGAAAGGACTTGAGCCTCAAAAGCTCACAGTTGGACGTCTTTTCTATTTTCACTGTCGGGGTGACTGGCCTGCTGGGCTTCAAGTCGATCGACTTTCTTTAAAGCCCGTCGCAGAGTCCATGACTCCCTACGACGTTCGACTTTTGAATTTTGAGTTTCGTGATCCCAAGACGGCGGATCTTCTTTTGGTAAGTTATCGCCCCGGAGCCCATGCGTTTACGGAGCTGATCCTGACAGATGGCACTGTTGAAGTCAAACTTCCAGCTTTGAACTTCAACACCCACTCGGTTCTGCCGGAAGGGCAAACCGTCGAACCCTATGGCCCCTTGGGTCCTCTGACTCTTACGGTTCCGTGGCCCTACTGGATGATTGTGATTTCGATTTTAGGAATCTTTGTGTTTTCGTCCCTGCTGCTTTGGAAAAAGAAACACGATCGCAAAAGACTCTTGCAGCAGATCCAGGCTCAGGCCACTCATCCCTCGCCCCTGGTGCAGTTTCACCGCGATTTGAGAATTCTAACGAAGAAGGCCGGCTTGGCCGATTTGGATCATCAATTGAAAGCCGATCCTGCGCTCTACTTGCGAGATCTTCGATCCTTGTGTGAGATTTTCTGGGGTCGAAAGTTTCATGTAGCCCTGCTGGAAAAGTCTCCGGGAGCTCTGCGTCCGGAGTTTAAGTCTCAGGCGCCTAAGACCTACATTCGTTTTGAAAAGGAGCTGCTTTTCTGGAATCAAAAGTGGGAACAGCTTCTGAAGGGTTCAAGACGTGCAAAGTTTGAAGATTTTCAAGACTTCACCAAAAGCACTCGAGAACTGATTGAAAAAATGGCGGAGGATTCGATTTAATGTTCCGTGATCCTCTTTTTTTCTTACTGCTGTTTGTCCTTCTGGGAATTTGGGTGTGGAGCCTGCGTGCTCGTTTTCGTGGGGCGGCCCTCCAGGTCAGTTCCACAACTCTGTTCAAGAGAATTGCCCCAAGCCTGCGAACTTACGCGGCCTCTTTGCCAAAGTTTCTTCAGGTTCTCGCCCTGATCTTGATCGTGATCGGCTTGGCCCGACCCCAGCACTCGAACACGAAAATTAAAAAGAATGTCGAGGGGATCGACATCATGATTGCTCTCGACGTTTCGGATTCGATGCTGATTGAGGACATGGGGGCCATCAATCGATTGGAAACGGCAAAAGATACGATCAAACGATTCGTCGAAAAGCGCACAACCGATCGAATCGGCGTTGTGATTTTTGCCGGCGAAAGTTTCACTCTTGTTCCTTTGACTTTGGATTATCCTCTTTTGCTTGAACAGGTCTCGCGGATCACGACCGCCGCCAACGCCCATATTAAGGATGGCACGGCGATCGGCGTCGCTCTTGCGAATGCCGCCGGTCGCTTGCGGGATTCAACTGCCAAATCCCGCGTGATCATTTTTTTGACCGACGGCGAGAACAATTCAGGCACTATTGATCCTGAAACGGGTCTCGAGATCGCCAAGGGCTACAAGTTAAAAATCTATTCCATCGGTCTTGGGAAAGATGGACCCACTCGAATTCCTGTGATGGTAACGGATGTTTTCGGTAACAAAGTGAAGACCTACCAACCTTTCGAGGCCCGAGTGAACGACGAACTTCTTCAGAGTTTTGCGGACCAAACCGGGGGGCGCTACTTTCGCGCCGAGCGCGAAGATGGCCTTGAGGGTGTGTTCAATGAGATCAACCGACTTGAAACAACCAAGATCGATGTCAGCAAATTCACTCGCTATACAGAAAAGTTCATGAACTGGGTTTGGGTGGCCTTCGGTCTGTACTTGATCGCCTGGATTTTGCAAATGACGATTCTCAGGAGGCTTCCGTGAAGTGGGACAATCCTGATCTGCTTTACATGATTCTGCTGATGCCCCTTCTGATGGGGGCCGCCTTTCTTTCGCAAAAGCAGGGTCTGCTTCGATTGCAAAAATTTATCGGCCCCGCTTTGTCGAGCCTTTGGAAAGATCATGTGGCGTGGAACATCCGCTACTTGAAGTGGGGCCTTCGAGCGGCGGTTCTTTGTTTTCTCTTGATGGCCCTGGCTCGTCCACAGATTGGAAAATCTCAACAGGCGGTGAAATCCCAGGGCTTTGAAATCATTTTCGCTTTGGATGTTTCGGACAGTATGCTGGCCGAAGACATGCGGCCCAGCCGATTGGAAAAAGCGAAAATTGATTTAAGCCGGTTGGCCGAGCAGCTCACCGGGCACAGAATCGGGATCCTCGCTTTTGCGGGATCCGCGGTTTTGATCAGTCCCCTGACGAACGACACTTCGGCTGTGAAGATGTACTTGGAAACCTTGGATTCTCAAACGGTGAGCTCGCAGGGGACAAATTTTGAAAGTGCGTTGACGGTGGCGGAACAGGCTTTCGAACGGGGCGGGGCGGGAGAAGATGTGACCTCGGGAATCACTCGTGTTCTTCTGATGGCCTCGGACGGCGAGGATCATGAAAAGGGGGCCCTTGATAAAGCAGAGGCTCTTGTGAAAAAACGAATTCGAATCTTTTCGATGGCCTACGGAACTGAAAAAGGGGCCCCGATTCCCGCGCGTGACCGAATGGGGTTCTTGAAAGGCTATAAAAAAGATCGAAGTGGCCAGACCGTCATGACTGCGGTTCGGGGAGAAGCCCTCAAGGCTCTCGCCGAAAAGGGCCGCGGATACTTCATGTTCGCCACTCAGGATTCGTCCTTTGTCAGCGAGGTGGCCCGGCAGCTCGACACCCTTGAAAAGACCGAGTTCGAATCCGAGCTTCAAGTGGAATATGATGAGAAATTTCAGATTCCACTTTTTTTAGCCTTTGTTTTAGGATGTCTTGAGCTGCTTTTGCAGGATCGACGAAGGAAAAAGATCGCATGATGTTGGATCCAAAACCTTCATTCAGAAAAAAAGTCGGCTCGCGCGGGTTCGTGCAAGTCGGGCTTCTTCTTTCATGCTGGTGGCTATCGGCCTGCGGATTTGAAATTGATCCCCGAACTCTCTGGCACAATCGCACAGGTGTTGAGCACTTGACCAAAGAGTCGACCTCAGAGGCTCAAAGATCTTTTCTGTCAGCCTTGGCTGTTGATCCTTTCATCAGCGAGGTGCATACGAATCTCGGGCTTACGTACCATGTTCTGAAGCAAGGCGATCAGGCCCTTCAATCGTATCAATCGGCTGAAAAGTGGGCCCAGAATGAACCGGCCCTCTTTGCCTCTCGATTCAACCAAGGCGTCCTGCGCGGGCAAAGTCAAAAAATCGAAGAGGCGCTCGCGGCCTATCAGTCCGCTCTTCAGGCAAGACCCGATTCCCTCGAGGCGAAAACCAATATCGAGCTGTTAGTGCAAAGCCAAATGAAGGGCTCCGGCGGCGAAAATGAGCAAAACCAAGAGGGAGACGGCCAGGGGCAGAAGCAGGCCAACGGAAAAGAAGGCGAGGATCCGAACAAGCCCCCGCCAAAGAAGGAAGGCGATCAACCCTATGAAATGAAGCAGTTCGAAGGGGATCTCAGCGAGCATGACGTCAAAAAAATTCTAGGTGAGTTAAAGCAGCAGGAAAAAAGAATTCGAGAACAGTTCAACCGCGGTAATGTTAAGGAGCGACCTCGTGAAAAAGATTGGTAATCTTCTTTTGCCAATGTTGTGGTCCACGATTTTCGCGTTGGGTTCTTGGGCACAGGCTCAAGAAGGAATCGTTGTCGACGCCATTACGGATCGCGAACGTCTTGAAGTGGGTGATACTTTCACAGTGACCGTGACGATTCAGTCGCAAGAGGCAGTTCAAGCAGAGGATCCGGATGTTCCGGGCTTAACGGGTTTGGTTTTGGTCCAACAGTGGCAGAACACCGCAGTTCAACAGAGTTTAACGCAGACTCCGAACGGAATGGATTGGCAAACCGTCCGAAAACATCAATTCCACTATATGTTTCAAGCCAATCGCGAGGGTCGCTACAGTGTCGATGCCTTTGAGGTCGTTGTGAACGGAAAGCTCTTCCGGACTCGGCCTCTCGTCGTTGAAGTTCTGCCTCAGGGCCAGGCCCCCAAGAAGGCGCCGTCGGGGCGTCGAAGACCTGTGTTCCCTGGTCTGGATGAAGACGAAGAGCGCATGCTCCAAGAGCAAGAAGAGATCTTCAATCAACTCTTGCAGCCGCGCGCTCGGCCTCGCGCGCTCGGGGTCCCCGGTTCCACAGGTGGGGGAGAAAAGGCCGAGCCCGAGTTTCGATCCATGCCGACAAATTTGAATGAGGCCTTCTTTGTCCAAGTCGAAGTCGACAAACGAAGCGTCTATGAGGGCGAGCAGGTGACCGCAAGTTGGTATCTGCTGACCCGCGGGCAGATTGAAACCCTGGACCGCGTGAAGTTTCCGAACCTGAAAGGCTTTTGGAAGGAAATCATCGAAGAGAATCCTCAAATCCAATTTTCCGAGGAGATCATCAACGGAGTTGTCTTTCGAAAAGCCCTTCTTGCATCCCATGCGCTTTTTCCGATTCGAAGTGGCAAAACCGCGATCGATGAATTCACCGTGAAGTCGCGAGTGCGCTTGCCCTCTCAGGGTTTGGGTTTTGGCTTCGGCTTCGGTCGACCCTACGAGTACACCCGCAATTCCAAACGCGTCGACATCGACGTGAAGCCCCTGCCTTTGGACGGGCGACCGGCCCATTTCACGGGAGCCGTTGGAAATTTCGATGTGAATTCGCAGGTGGAAGCGACAAAGCTCACGGCCCACCAACCCTGTAGCTTAAAAGTCCGCTTCGAAGGTCAGGGGAACGCCAAGGCGATTGAGCTGCCAAAAATTGCTTGGCCCGACGGCCTTGAAATGTACGATTCCAAAAACGAGAGTCGATTTTTTAAGGACGGACGCAGTTACAAAGAGTATGAGATCTTGCTCATCCCTCGGAAACCAGGTCCTCTTGAAATTCCTGAAATCGAATTCGCATTCTTCAATCCTAAGACGGGTAAATACGAGGGAAAAACGACTCAGGTTATTCGCCTTGAGGTAGCCGAAGGAGCGCCGACAACGGCAGCCTCGGGCGAAAACTTTCTTGGAGAAAAAAAGACTGAAGCAAAAAAGGTCCTCTCTTTGCCGCCTCTTGTGGCCAAGCCTTCGGGTGCACGATCGGTCTCGGCTGTTTCAGGGACTGTCGTCTGGAACGGAATCTTGGCGTTTTCGCTTCTTAGTTTGTTTGGGTATGGAGCCTTTGTCTTGCGTCCGCAAAGCAAAGGAGTCAGTCTTCGAAAACTTCTGGATCAGCAGTGGAAACGCGTCGAGGTGGCTCAAGGGAAAAAGCTTTCACGGCAGGTAGGGGCTGAAATCGTAAATGCCTTCAACGTGATCATGGCCGAGCTGACAAGCCACCGCGGCGAGATTTTGGAAGTGGATCGAATGCTCGAAAAACTCACGCCAGACAAGCGAAATCGGCACGCGGAATCTGTCAAAGAGTGCTATGAAAAGGCGGAGCAGTTGGGTTTTGCACCCGATGCCGTCGTGGAGTCCCTTGTCCAGTCGGGACAACTTGAGGCTCTCGTCAAAAAATCGAAACTGGTTTTACAGCAGTTATGTGAAGAATAATACGGTCTCAAAAAAAATGGGGTCCTGCGCCTCTTGACGCGCTTTGACCTTTGTTGTCCCTCAGAAATGAAACGGGTGCAATTAAGCTCCATGATAACTCTCATCCTCTCTCTGGGGCTGATCCATTCAGCTCTGGCAGAAAATTCATTCGAAGTGGATCTGGAAAAGGTGGCCAAAACCACTCAACCCCTTGTGCTTTCGGATCTCACCGAAAAGCAAGTTCAAAAAAAGAGCGCCCTCACACGCATGAAGTGGCACGAGTCCAAGGCGCAGTGGAAGGAATGTCGCGATCTGCGAGCATCGGCCTTGAAAACGCAGCCCCAACTTGCGGGATGGATCTGGACGCTGGCTTTGAATTGTGAGCTCAAAGCTTTCGAGCCACTCACCGGTCAAGAAAAGCCCAAAGAAAAAACAGCGAAGACCAAAAGCAACGCCAAAGTCATTGCGACCGCAAAGACTTTCGACAATTTTGCTCTTCTTGATCGCGGGCCTTGGCGCAAGGATTTGCAGCAGGCCTGGCTGAAGTTGCATCTTACATTAAGAGAACAAGCCCAAGACGTTTCGGAAAGACAAAGATGGGCGCGAGCCCTTTATTCGCGTCCCGAACTTCTCAGCGCCGAAATCGAAGCCGAGATTCTTCGTGAGCTGCAGAAGCCCTTTTCAGCCACGCGGGGAACACAAACGGCCTCGCAACGTCCTGTCACTTTGAACACGGAGCCCTGGTGGGAACCCGCGCGAAAAATGGATTACGAGCAAGTCGTTCAAATGCTTGAAGAGTACCTTAAGAAGAATTCAGCTCCGTCCAATGCCTTGAGTGCGCAGCTGGTTTTGGGACGAGCCTATCTTTGGACCGGGCGATATGAGTTGGCCAAAGTCGTTTTTCAAAAAGTTCAAGACGAAGCCCCGCTGACCGAAGAGGGAATCGAGGCCGCGTTCCGCTTAGGACTTTTGCATCTGCGGCTGGCAAATCCTCAGTTGGCGGTTCAAACATTTGATAAACTTTTGGCCACAGGTCGAGAGAAGAATCCTCTGACCACGCGCTACTGGCGACTGCGAGCTCTCGAGCTCGCGGGGCAAACTGAGGCCTTTGAAATCGAACGAAGTCTGATTATCAATCAGTACCCCTTCACCTATTTCGGACTAAAACTGAGAGTCGAAGCGCAGAAGGGCCGTCTTGAATTTCCAGAGTTAAGCCTTCCTGAACGTCGAACAAAATGGATATGGCCAAAATCAGCAGAGGGACCGTGGAAGCGAAGTCTTGATTTGATCAAGGTGGGTCTTCTTTGGGAAGCCTCGCAGGAGCTTCAAGACATTATCAGTCTTGCGGATGCCGAGTCTTATTACATGTGGGCCGAATTTGCTTCGCAGATGAAGCTCGACAACTTGGCGATTCGTTTTGCCCAGCAGGCGCAAAATTTAGATGAGCGAATGCTGGCCTGGTCCTTCCAGCGTAAGTACATGCCCATGACTTACGAAAAAGTGGTCCTTGAGCAGTCCGAGACCCACAAGGTCGAACCTTGGATGATCTGGGCCATTATCCGACAAGAATCCGCTTTTAATCCTCGAGCCGTGTCGACTTCCAACGCCTTTGGGCTGATGCAGTTGATTGGTCCGACAGCCCAAGAAGTCGCTCAGGATCTGAAAACAAGCGTTTTGGTGCCAGACGAACTTTTTGTCCCAGATCGAAACATTCCTTTCGGGACACGTTATCTTGCGAAAATGAAAAACGAGTTCGGGGGGCATTGGCCTTTAGCGGTGGCCGCCTATAACGCAGGACCCACTCGACTTAAGGCGTGGTTGAAGTTGAGAAAGGATACTCAGGAAATTTCGACTGCGAAATCCACTGAGTGGCGAGATGAACTTTGGATCGATGAGCTTCCATGGAATGAAACTCAGAACTATGTTAAGTCTGTCATGCGTAATTTCATTCTGTATCGACTTGGTTCACGATCTCAGTGGACGCTGCCTCCTGTCTTTTGGTCTGAATCCGCGCCATCGGGAGCAACATCCAGCCGACGTTTGATTGAAAAACGTTCGATCCGACGATAACCTGGAAGCTGGAAGACAAGTCCATCAAGGAGTGAGAGATGCAGAATATGGCAAAAGGGCGCCTTCCAAGAGGGCCGCGGAACTGGATGGGGACCCTTTTGGTGGCTTTTCTTTTTCAAACCGCGTGTGTGCATCGCTCGTCTGTCCCGACCACTTCATCCGAGACGTCTTCGAATGGAACCGCTCGTGCTCAGTCCGCATCGGGCTCGGCCCCCTCGGAGCGAGCGGAAGAAAATCCGTTTCGCGACCCGATCACCAGCTTTGAAATCGCCGAAGACGACAAAAAGGACAAAACCGAAGAGGACACCGAGCTCGAAACGATTCCCGTTGAAATCAACCCTCTTGTGGAAAAGTGGATTGGCTATTTTCAAGGGCGCGGTCGTCATCATATGGAGCGCTATCTCGCACGAAGCACTCGCTACGAAAAGTTGATGAAGAAAGTCCTTCGAGACAACGGACTGCCTGAAGACCTGTTCTATATCGCTCTCATCGAATCGGGTTTCACTTCGAATGCCACGTCTCACGCGTCCGCTGTCGGCTACTGGCAGTTCATTCGCGGCACAGGGAAACGTTATGGTCTTGAGATCAATCGCATGGTGGATGAGCGCCGCGACCCTGTTCTTGCGACTCAAGCGGCGGCTGAGTATTTCAAAGGTCTTTACAGTCTTTTTGGTTCTTGGTACTTGGCCATGGCGTCCTACAACGTGGGTGAAAACCGCGTGAAGCGTGAAGTGATGCGAAATTCCACTCGCGATTTCTGGGAATTGGTGCGCAAGAAGCGGCTTCCGCGCGAGACCATGAATTACGTACCGAAGTTCATTGCTGCGAAATTGATTGCGAAAAATCCTGATCAGTACGGTTTTGATGGGATCGACTATATGCCGCCGATCGAATTTGAAACGATCACGGTCAAAGAATCGATCAACCTTCGAGCGATGTCTGACAAGTTAAATGTTCCCTACGAAGACTTCAAAGCGTTCAACCCCAAATTCAAAGGGGAAATTGCACCGGCTAAAAATGGACTCGTCGATCTTCGTGTTCCGGTGGGAATGTCAGAATCGGGCCTGCAGGCCGCGGCCGCTTCAGTTGCGGACAAAGTGGAATTCGTCGCGGATGCTGGGGACACCCAAGTTTACCGAGTCCGTCGAGGCGACAACTTGAGCACGATTGCTCGACGTTTTCGAACGAACGTAGCGTATCTTCGAGAGTTGAACGATATGTCACGACGAACACGTCTGCGTGTTGGACAAAAAATGTATGTTCCCGATCGAACCCCCTTGGCGGATCGTAAGGATCCGGCCGCTGTGGCAGCCAAGAGGACTCGCCAGGTTCCTGTCGCTCAGGTGACAGGGGGAGAAGTGGTCGAACGAGGCTATCGCTTCTACGTTGTCCAGTCGGGTGACTCTCTTTACTCGATCGCTCAGCGCTACAATACGTCCATCAATGAATTGAAGAAGTTGAACAAGCTTCGCAAGGGTCGTTTGATTCGAGTAGGTTTGAAACTACGAGTCCCTGGAGAAGTGAACAGCCCCCAAGAGACCACCGATCGAAAAGACTCTTCGAAGCGCATGACCAAGAAGAAGTACCATATTGTTCGTCGCGGAGAATCCTTAATCCAGATCGCCCAGCGCTACGACGTTCCTTTGTCTCAAATCAAGAAAAAGAACCGAATCCGAAACGGGCATAAGATCATGGCCGGTGATCGCTTGATGATCCCTCGGGCTGTTGCAAGTCAGTAAGGCTATGCCTTAAGCATAAGGGGCGGTGTGTGAGCCAGATCGAACAGGATATCCAGGACTCCGAGGTCATTGAGGTTCAGAAGAGTTACTTCTTTGATGGTTTCAAGTTGCCAGTTAATATTTTCCTGAAGATGACGGCGGGACGTTTTATCTTGATCGGGAAAAAGGACGACCGCTCAACGTTTTCAAGCCTGACGAGCTTTCAGCACCCGGAGTCCCAAGTGTTCGTCTTGAAAACTGATTACTCGACGTTTATTCACGCGGTGACAAGTCTGACCGAAGCGCTGATGGCCAAGAAGGAAGTGCCGCTTGCGACCAAGACGAAATTTGTGAAAGGACTGATCGACCATGTCTTGAGCGTTTTCGAAAAAAAGAATTTTAGCAACGAGTATCAATTGCGGCGCGTTTCTAAAACGGTTCTAGGTCTTTGCCAAAATATTTCGAACTTTGACGAGATCACAAACATTCTAAAAGAACTTCCGAATGATGATTCGAAGCATGCCATTTCGACTTGCATAATTGCGACCATGCTTTGCGAAGAAATGGAATTCAAGCAACCGCTTGTTATGGAAAAGATGGTCAAGGCTTCGCTGCTACACGACATCGGATTGCGCTACATTCCGCAGGAAATTCTTCGAAAGCCGAGACATCAATGGACCTCTAAAGAGCGTGCCATCTATGAAACTCATCCCATGAAGGGTGTCGAGGCCCTTCGGGACATGAAGGGCATTACCAACGACGTCTTGATGATGATCTCGGAACATCACGAGAATGCGCTTGGAACCGGATTCCCCAAAAAGCTCCGGGACGTCAAGATCAGTCCCCTGGGGCGCGTTTTGATCGTCGCCAATTTTTTCTCTGATCTTCTTTATGAACGGGTTGAGACAACCAAGGTCTACGAGGCCTCGCAGGCCGTCGACTATATGGAAGATATCTTGGGGCAACCCTTTAACAAACAAGTCTTTCGCGCACTGAAGACGGTTATCCTGAAAGACGAAGCCAAAAATAAAATGAAGACGTCGTAGGGGCTCGCGTAGCATTGATCCCGAGAAAAAGACCTACTTTCTGAAGCAAGCTGAGGAGGTTGAAGGCTGAATTTAAGGTCGATTTTCGAAGGGACTTGAATGAAGTCAGATTTTTCAAAAAAAGTGCCTGCTAGCAATCATCCTGATCGTCTAACAGGCGAAGGGGAATGAAACCAATCCTTTGTATATATGTTTTCGTTCCTTCCATTTCACACCTCTCAGACCTGTAAGGCGACTAACCCTTGGCAACTGGCTGGCACCGCTCACGCGGAAAGCCCCTCTAGTTTTGCGACCCCGGTTTTCACCGGGTTTGCCCTGAGACAAGGAAGGAATTTCCTTTAGTCAGTTAAAACCTCTTAGGTTCCTCCTTTGAAGTTATATGGTTGATGACCCAACTCTTCATGCTGTGGCAATCCTGGTGACGGGTCGTCACTTTGGTGGCACATCGTGATGATCGAAGATTCTCCGGTACATCAGATTCCTCCTCGGTGAGCGCCAGTCCTACATCCTACAGGAGCCGACTCTCATCACAGTTCCTAGAATACTGCCGGCAAAAACTGGTTTCAAATTTTCCGGAAAAAATTCTCAATTCCACACAAGGCGCATTTGACCGAAGAAAACCGGTGTCTTAGATCGAGATCAAAGCGACGTTTTTTGTCGATTTTCAACAGTTGAGCAGCCGAAAACCCTCTGATTTTCAAGACGGCCGCGCTGAATCTTGCAGCTTTACGAAGTGTTGGGTCATCGAAGAATGGGGATCAAAATGAGACAAAAAACTTTCACAAGTTGGCTGACGATCGGAGCGCTCGTCATGGCTTTGCTCCATGCTGTCCCAGGCCTCGCCGCCAAAAAGGACGAGTCGTCCGAGACAAAATCCTCCGAGGAGATCACGAAGACGTCCGCTAAAAAATCTTCGAAGAAGTCGAAAGCCAAAAAGTCCCAGGCTCAACAGCCAAAGTGGAACAAGATCTGCCGGGACCTTTTGCGAACTTCCGTGAAGTCCACGATCACTCTTGAAAAGCAACTGCGCGGAAAGCGCAAAAAACTGAGCGACGACCAGTTTGAACAAAAGGTTCAAGATGAGCTTTTGGTTGTGCAGCTGAATGCTTGGGTCTGCGCCCTGTCCACCAATGGACCCAAGGCCGCTCAAGCGGAAAAGGACTTCCTTCTTGATTACTCCAAAAAGGTTCAAGACCGCGGTCAGATGTAGGGAGAGCACCCCGACCCAAGACCGCGAGCGCTCTTAGGATCTTGCGATCAAGCGTTCCGCGACTTTTAAGAATTCCTGGGCTTCGGCCCCTTGGCCTTGGCTTTCCACAATTGGGACGCCGGCTTCGCACGCCAAACCCACATTGGGATTGAAGGGAATTTCGCCAACAAAGGGAATTCTCTTCGAGTCCATAAAGGATTTCAGATCCCCCTTCGGGAACATCTGGATCTTCTCTTGAGTGGCAGGGTTGATCATATAACTCATGTTCTCGACAACACCTAAAATTGGAACCTTCACGCGTTCCCACATATCGACCGCACGTTTCACGTCGATCAAAGAAATGTTCTGGGGAGTGCTGACAATAACAGCACCCGAAACAGGAACTTTTTGAGCTAAGGACAGTTGCACGTCTCCGGTCCCCGGGGGAAGGTCCACAACAAGAAAGTCTAAGTCTCCCCACTGAACGTCCCGCAGGAATTGATCCATGGCTTTGAAGAGCATGGGGCCTCGCCAGACGATGGCGGCCGCCTCTTCGACTAAGTAACCAATGCTCATGGTTCGGATTCCATAACGCTCCACCGGGATCAGGCGTTGCTCGGGGGTGATCGCAGGTTTTTGGTTCAAGCAGCCCATCATACGAGGCAAAGAGGGACCATAGATATCAGCATCCAGAAGACCGACTTTTTGCCCCTTCTTGGCGAGGGCCACGGCCAAGTTCGTCGCAACAGTGGATTTTCCAACACCACCTTTGCCAGAAGAAACGGCAATAATTTTTCGAATACCGGGAATGGGACTTTGTTGTTCGAAAGGGTTCATCGAAGCCATGATACGGACCTCCACTTGCTTTCTTGCGAGGACTCCCGTGATAATCGAATTGGGCATGGAGAGCCAGTCTTTTTATTTCGGCCTGATTTTTTTGGCCGCCTTTTTCTTTGGGATTTGGTTTGCAGCAGGTCGCAAGGGGGGCTACGGGCCTCCTACGACTTTGAAGCTGCGTAAAGGCGAGGGTTCCACCAAGGGCGGAGTGCTCCAGAGCTCAGACGAGGGAAAGATACACGACCCAGAATCACCTGCGGTTCGGGATGTCACGCCTCGGTCGGAAGGCCTTCCCTTGCGAGGGGCCGGCGAGCGTCCCTGGGGACCAGGCCTGGGGACAGCTGGAGTCGGGGCCCCTCCGCCAGCGCCACCGGGACCTCCTCCTTCAGCGAGTTTTATTTATAATGGGCACGACTGGGACGCTTTCGAAGTTTTGGGGGTTTCTCCTTACTCGAGCTTTTCTGAAATCACACGGGTTTACCAAGAGGCCATTAAGCGCGCCGACCCGGGAAAGCATGAGTTCCTTCAAGCCGCCTACATGGCCATCTTGAGAATCAAATAATCAGACCGATCTTATGAGTGGGAAAAAATGCCGGGGTCTTGCCAATCTCAAGGAGAGATTTTTTCAGACTTCGGAAGCGACTCGGGATGCTGCATTTTGTGGGCAAATCGAAGTCGCCCCTGATGGCACATAAAGCAGCTTGCCTCGGGACCCTTCTTTCCATCTAGGCCGTTCTGACGAAGAACTTCGACGACTTGAAGGTGCTGGCGCGCGGTTTTGAAAGAGGGTTTTGCATCGTCTTTCCAGTTTTTCTGCGAATGACATTCCGTGCAGGTCACGCCGAGCTCTCGAGACAGCTGCACCATCTGAACGCGAATGATTTCTTGCTCTTTTTTGAACTCAACGCTGGATTGGCTTTGTGAAAGCGAAACGCCAAGAATGAGCCCAAGGATCACTGTTAAAAACCAGAGGGATTTTGGTGGTGTCATGCTCTTAGTGTACGTGATCTGCTTGTGGCGAAAATAACAGATCGCATCAACTGGACTTATGAAGTGCTTTTCGCTTAAATAACTCTCGTATTTTCAAAGGAATTTTTATGCAAAACGTCTCGGTTCGTCGACTTGGGGATAAAGGTCTCGATCTTAATACGCTTGTTTCCTTGAGCAAGCGACGAGGATTCGTTTTTCAAAGTTCTGAAATCTACGGTGGATTGGGTTCCTGCTGGGATTACGGTCCCTTGGGTTCTTTGATGAAGCTCAATGTAAAGCGGGCTTGGTGGAACGCCATGACTCGTCGATCCGATATCGTGGGACTTGATGCTGCGATTCTGATGCATCCCACGGTTTGGAAAGCTTCGGGTCACGTCGATGGATTTTCGGATCCGCTTGTGGATTGTAAGGACTGTAAGACGCGCTTTCGTGCGGACAACACCGAAAGCTATTTAAAAGATAAAAAGTGCCCGAACTGTGGATCGAAGAATCTTTCAGAAGAAAGAAACTTCAATCTGATGTTCAAAACTCATATGGGCCCTCTTGAGGATTCGGCGTCTGTTGTGTACCTGCGTCCCGAAACAGCGCAGGGTCATTTCGTGAATTTTTTGAACTGTCAGCAGAGCTCGCGCTACAAAGTTCCCTTCGGGATCGCGGCCATCGGAAAATCCTTTCGCAACGAGATCACGCCCGGCAACTTTATTTTCCGCACTCGAGAATTTGAGCAGATGGAAATGCAATTCTTCGTCGAGCCCGGCACGGACGATCGCTTTTACAAGATGTGGAAAGATACGCGCTGGAACTTCTACGTGAAGTACGGAATTAAGCCCGAGAATTTGCGATTTGCGGATCACCCACCGGATAAGCTCGCTCACTACGCGAAGGCCGCCACGGACGTCGAGTACAAGTTCCCGATGGGCTTCTCGGAGCTTGAAGGAATTCACAATCGTTCCGATTTTGATCTTAGTCAGCACATGAAGTTTTCAGGAAAGTCTCTTGAATATTTCGACGAGCCCAACAAGAAAAAATACATCCCCTACGTGATCGAAACGGCCGTCGGTTGTGATCGCCTGTTCTTGGCGTTCCTGTGCGATGCCTACCGCGAAGAAGTCACCGTCGATGAAAAGGGCGAGGACGTCCGAGTGGTGCTGGGGCTTCATCCCGATATCGCGCCTTACAAGGTCGCAATCTTGCCGCTGTCCAAAAAGGACGAACTCACAGGCCCCGCGGAAAAACTACGGGACCAGCTGGCAGAAGACTTCGACGTGGTCTACGACGAAACCGCCTCGATCGGAAAACGTTATCGCCGCCAAGACGAGATCGGAACTCCCTTTTGTGTCACGGTCGATTTCGACACCCTGAACGACCAAGCCGTCACCGTTCGCCACCGCGACAAGATGACCCAAGAACGCGTGCCCATGGCAGAACTGAACGACCACATCCGCCGATCCCTGAAGAGCTTCTAGGCGCCCGGGCCAGCTCTCGCGGCTCGCGCCAGGCGGGATCTGTCGAACTTTTGAAGTCTTCGGGAATCTTTTGACCGGTGGGAGTGTGGCGATTGTGGTTCTCGGACTGAATTGGTAAAAGCGCCTCTCTCCACAATTAGAAAGGAAATCCCATGAAAATCTTTGCTTCCATGTTTTTGACTCTGTTTGCACTACAAGCTTTTGCAAGTCCTGTCGGCGTCTATTATTCGCCTAGAGAAGAGACGGATGATGGGGGCTATTCGCCTGAGAAGCTTACAGTAGTGACCTCGAACGCATTCATGGTTGAGTTAGTTTTTAACGGCGCGAAGATTGTTGAAACGGTTGCCGTTCGAATACAGGGGGATAAGATTATCGCGAGAGTGAAACCAACTCCCGAAGCTGTTTGGGATTGCCAAGGAGAACAGGTGACTTTTGAAGCCATCACCGAGAGTGGCGAGTTCGCAATTCCCTATAAGGTCAACAGTGAGGGCCTTACTCTCGATGTCCCCGAAGGAGGCGTGCAGACACTCGCCCGAGCCAATGTCGCGCAGATCGCTCGAATCCGGAACTTGCCCACTTGCGCACTCAAGTAGATCTCTCGGGCCTCACCCTTGATTAAATTCGTTCTTAAGCCAAGCCGGTGGATCGCCCGCCGGGTCAAAAAGGGCGCTAAGTCAGCGCCCGAAGTCCCGGGGCTCCTCGGGACTCGGCTTCCTCCCTGATTCTTACCAGATCCATTTGCAGGCCTCGAGAGTCCTTTGACAGCCCCTTCGGGCTCGAGTAGCGTGAACCCTGTAGGGGGTCCTATGAGAGTCTTGGCTTTTTTCGTTGTCCTTTTCAGTCTGTCCGCTTACGCCAATCGTTTGGAAACTGTTTTTGCGCGTGGAAACGCTTCGGCCTACTGCCGCGGAGACGGGGCCTTTCGCTTGTGTTTATCTAGAATTGAACAACAAGCTCAAGCCGATGCTGAGTGGCAAGCTGACAACCAGTGTCGTTTCCGAAATGGGATTCTGCTGCGTTACACGGCTTCATGCTCGATGTTCTGTTCTCCTCCCTACGCTAGCCCTGACCGTGACGAATTTGTCAGATGCGATGCGGACTGCCGCTACAGCTGCCAAGTTCCCTAGAGTTATCCGTCAAATCCAAAGCTAAGTTTTGACACACGAGTTGAAATCCCAATTTCTCTCGAGGATCTGCCGTCTTTCTCCTTGATCAAAATGTGAGGACTTTGCTTTACTTCTGTGTCATACAAGACCTAGACGGAAGACCCGAGAATCAAGGAGATGGACATGCAAACTCAGATGACATCCGGAAACGCCACGAAGGCCGCTGTTCCAGAAAAATTTGTTTACTTTTTTGCGGCGGGTGAGGCCGAAGGAAACGCCGGAATGAAAAACATTCTGGGCGGTAAGGGCGCGAACTTGGCCGAAATGACTCAGCTGGGTCTGCCGGTTCCTCCCGGTTTTACAATCTCCACCGAAATCTGCACTCACTTCTACGATTCGGGCGGAAAACTTCCCGACTGGGTTCGACCCAAAGTTCTAGAAGCGCTTCAACGCGTGGAAAAGAAAATCGGCAAAAAGTTTGGCGACGCTCAAGATCCACTCTTGTTTTCTGTTCGCTCGGGCGCACGGGCCTCCATGCCGGGCATGATGGACACCATTTTGAATTTAGGTCTTAATGATCAAACGGTCGAAGGGCTTGCGAAGGCCTCGGGAAATCCACGTTTTGCGTGGGATTCGTACCGACGTTTTGTCCAGATGTACTCCGATGTGGTCCTGAACATGAACAGCTCCCTTCTCGAGGTTCTGCTCGAGGACATGAAAGAAGAAAAGCACTACAAATTCGACTACGAACTACAAGCCGAGGACCTGAAAAAACTTGTACAAAAATTTAAAGAGCAGGTCAGAAGCCAAACCGGCCATAACTTCCCCGTCGATCCGATGGAACAGCTTTGGGGCGCGATCTCGGCCGTTTTCCGCAGCTGGAACACAGCGCGCGCGATCACATACCGCGAACTTCACGACATCCCCTGGAGCTGGGGAACCGCCGTGAACGTACAGTCCATGGTGTTCGGCAATATGGGCGAAGACTCAGCCACGGGTGTGGCCTTCACGCGAAATCCCAGCACGGGGGAAAAGGCCTTCTACGGCGAATTCCTCGTCAATGCGCAAGGGGAGGACGTGGTCGCAGGAATTCGAACGCCACATCCGCTGACGAAACTGGAAGCTGAAAAATCAGGGGCGAAGTCTTTGGAAGAGCTGATGCCTCAGGCCTACAAGGATCTTGTGGCCAACTACTTGAAATTGGAAAATTACTTCCGCGATATGCAGGACATCGAGTTCACCATCGAGCGCGGAAAACTTTGGATGCTGCAAACTCGAACCGGGAAGCGCACGGCCCGAGCGGCCTTGAAGATCGCTTGTGATATGATCGACGAAAAATTGATCTCACCGCAAGAAGCTTTGCTGCGATTGGATCCTCATTCTTTGGATCAGCTTCTGCATCCCACTCTGGATCCGAAGGCCACGAAAACTCAACTGGCGCGCGGTCTTCCTGCAAGCCCTGGCGGAGTGAGCGGTCAAATCGTTTTCACCGCGGAACAAGCTGTTGAATGGAAAGAAAAGGGTCTGAAGTGTATTTTGGTGCGAGTTGAAACAAGCCCCGAGGACATCGCTGGAATGGTAGCGGCTCAAGGTATTCTGACAACCCGTGGGGGCATGACCTCTCACGCCGCCGTCGTCGCCCGAGGCATGGGTAAGTGCTGTGTCGCCGGCTGCGGTGAAATCACAGTCGACGAACGAACCGAAACTTTGAAAGCGAAGGGCTACGTTTTGAAGAAGGGTGATGTGATCACTCTGGACGGAAGCACCGGTGATGTGTTTTTGGGTGAAGTGAAGACCATTCCTCCGCAAATCGATGCCTCGTTTGAAAGAATCATGAAGTTTGCCAACGAATCACGAAAGCTGGGAGTTCGCGCCAATGCGGACACGCCTCAAGACGCGAAGATCGCACGATCCTACGGTGCGGAAGGCATTGGACTTTGCCGAACCGAGCATATGTTCTTCGGTCAAGATCGCATCGATGCCGTTCGCGAAATGATCTTAAGCGAAAGCAAGTTCGAGCGTGAACGGGCGCTCGCGAAACTTCTTCCCATGCAGCGCTCAGACTTTTTCGAGCTGTTCAAGATTATGGACGGCTTCCCTGTCACCATCCGTCTGCTGGATCCCCCTTTGCACGAGTTCGTTCCTCATTCAGATGAAGAGACTCAAGAGCTCGCCAAACGCATCGGCTGGGACTTCGATCGTCTACGCTTGAAGATTAAATCTTTGCATGAATTCAATCCGATGTTGGGTCATCGCGGTTGCCGTTTGGCCATCACCTTCCCCGAAATCTACGAAATGCAAGTGCGAGCGATCGCCGAGGCCGCCTGTGATCTGGTGAAGTCCGGCCAAAAGCTCAAGCCCGAAATCATGATCCCGCTGGTGGGGACCGACAAGGAGCTTGAAATCCTGCGCGCCCTGACGAGAACAACCGTTGAAAAAGTGCAAAAAGAGCGCGGACAGACTTTCGACTACATGATCGGAACCATGATCGAGCTTCCCCGTGCAGCTGTCACGGCTGATGCGATCGCCGAGCACGCGGATTTCTTCAGCTTTGGAACGAACGATTTGACCCAAACAACTTTAGGTTTATCTCGAGACGACGCGGGCCGCTTCCTAGGAAGCTACGTCAGCTCCGGCATTTTCCCGAAGGACCCCTTTGTGACTCTGGATAAGGTCGGAGTGGGCTCTCTCGTCAAAATGGGCGTCGATCTAGGAAAACGCACATCACCGTACTTGAAGACCGGCGTCTGCGGCGAACACGGCGGAGACCCCGATTCCATCGAGTTCTTCCACAGCGCAGGCCTCGACTACGTCTCCTGCTCTCCCTTCCGCGTCCCCATCGCAATCCTCAGCGCCGCCCGCGCGGCCTTGAGAGCGCAGAAGGTGCAGCACTAGTAGGCGGGCAGTGCGGATCTTCTGCCCTGCCTAGAAGCACGATTTCATTTGTTTCAAAAGCTCGAGGGCTCTTCTTGAGTCCTGGCCTCTGACCAGCTCAATGGTTTGATCAAGCCGAGCTCGAATTTCCTGGCTGCTGCAATTCGAGTGCGGAGGGCCACCCGCGTCTCCAGCCCCGGCGACAAACTCCAGGAACCCTTTCACATCAAGCTGGCGGTTTATCTCGAAGGCGGGGCCGCGACTTATCAAGGTGCTGCCATCAAGATTATAGATCGTCGCGCCTTCCTGGCCGGCAAGAGTGGTCATTGTGCGCCCATTTGGATAGTAAAAGGTCGCTCCCAGAGTCCGAAACAAGGCGCTTACAGTTTGGCCGTTAGGATAATAGACCGTGGCTGAGGGGCTGAGGGCCAAGGACGTCAAAGTTCTTCCATTGGGCCAGTACCATGTGGCGGTTTCGCCTCCTGCTAAGCTCGTTGCTGTTTTTCCATTCGAGTAGTAAATCGTCTCTGAATTTGAGTACACGCCAGGATGTTGTTGTTTTGTTTGATATTGCGGATCGAGAATTCATGCCCAGCTTCTTTCATCTTGTGATGGGAGAGTATTTGGATATGTCGAGACATGAAAGTTGCGCAGCCATTCGAGTGGTCAAAGCGATCAGCGGCGGGACCGTCGTGTGTGTTTCCGCCAACGGTCGTGAAGTGCTTGTCGGTAAACTGGGTCAAGTCGTCTACAAACAGGGCTTTTACCAAGCCTACCAAGTCATCTGGAATTCCAACGCGGAAATTTTGCAATCGAAGAATCCAAAAAACGGAGCGCTGAGCTACTCCGTTGTCGTTAAAAACTGAGAAGGAATTCTAGGAAGGCGCCGGCTCCGATCCAAAGGGTCCCAGAGCCCAAATAAAAAAGCCCGGTCGAATGCGCCGGGCTTTTTGCATTTCGGGAATCAAAAAACTATGCAGCCTTGAAAGTCCAAGGGTGAGTTGTCTTGGGATTCAGATGTTTTTTCCAAGTGCGATACTTGCGGATGTCCTTTGAAAAAGCTCTCTTGAAGTTTGTTTCATGCTTTGTGAACACGGTCTCAAGCCAAGCGTAGTAACACGTGTAGAGGTGATTTCCCAAAAAGTTGCAGTACCAAGTGAAAGGCATCTTGTTCGCCACGTAGAACTTTCTAGAGAATGACATGATTTCCTTATTGAACTTCGTCCACCAAGTTGTAGCTTCTGTCTTGTGGATAAAGTTGCTCATAAAGTAGGTGCGACCTCTGTAGAGAAAGCCGATCTCATAGCCATGACCCACGGGCTTCATGTAAGATTTAAAAGTATAGGGTCCACATTTATAGGTTCTGAATTTCGTCACGATCCTCTCCTTCTTCTTTTAGGGTGTGATGACGAAAACTTATCGGGGGAATAAAAAATTCCTATAGATCTGTCATGCAAAACTATATTAAGGTCTTGGGCCATTTAAGTTTCATGATCGACAAGTAACTGATCTAGGATATTTTTATTGAACAACTTTATCCCCCACTTTCTGAATCGCATGAAGTAGTCCTCCAGGCGCCCGACCCCTCTCGGGCTATTCTGAGCTTAGATCTCGAAATTTTAACTGCGTAATTGAAAAATTACGGTCAAATTTCAATTGTGAATCGAAAAGTACCCTCTTAAAGCCGAATCGCGACTTGTCCCTTTGCCCACCCACTTTATAGTGTCAGAGTATGTTGGTTTAAATGACCCCTAAGGATAATGACTTGCCTCATGTCGTGACTAATGGTATATTGGCCATCAGAATGACCTTTGAAAAAAGGAACAGCGATGAAGGCAACTGAGATTTTTAGACAAAAGATCGTTTTGAAACATGAAGATAAATCGCGCCTTGCTATTTTTGAGATGGTCATTTGGGCTGTGCCAGTGTCGCAGCACTATTCTGAAGGGATAAAGTATCGGGCTTGGCTCTCTGAACACGGGAAGACTGTTTTTGGTTTTGATAATCATCAACCAAAGGGCCCACACCTTCATATTGGTGAAATGGAAGTTGGATATGTTTTCCGTGGTATTGAGGCGCTCAAGAAAGATGTTATTGCAATGATCAGAAAGGCTGGATTTAATTATGAAGAATAAAAAAGTGCTTTTAGTGGTTGAGCCATCTAAAGAAGCGATGAGGCGAGCATTCTCGGAGCTTAAGCGGCCAGAAAAAAAATATAAAGACGTCGCTATTATTAGCTTTCCTGATTTTGAAACTTTAGGAAAAGTCATTACTGGCGCACGGCTGGAGCTTTTAAACAATATTCGATTATTGAAGCCGCGCTCGATCCAAGAACTTGCCCGTTTCGTGAAGAGAGATTTTAAAAATGTTTATCAAGACGTGAAACTATTAGCTGAGTTTGGATTGATCGAGCTCAAAGAAGCAGGCCCCAGAAAATCAGCTGAGCCACTGGCGAAGTATTCTGAAATCATTTTGGCGGCATAGCGAGGGGTTTGCTTGGTCTGGTCATACCTTTTTGGCGACGTGATGTGTGCATCGATGAAAAGTTCATTTCTGCGAAAGCAGAACTCGACGTGGTACGAGCGCCCGCACGAATTCGGCTCGATGTGGCGGGACGAGGTCCTTGCGCCGTCGGGTCTGTACACATTCGCTGAACTTTTCCAGCGTGTCACAGGCCAGAGGCCGAATATTTCGCTGTTCCTCCAGTCGATCCTCGCAAATCTCGAGGCCGGCCATGCCGGTGGGCTCTAGTTGAGAGACCGACTTAGCGCTTTGTTTAAGCCCTCAATTGAGTACGCATTGTAACCAGGCTCGTGAGGTCTAAGCGGAAGTTGGATCAAATTTATAAAAGCGGAGTAAGCCGACCTAGAATTTGGATCAGCCTGAAGATGACGAAGGGTTTGGTAGACCCAGGTAAATAGAACTTCTAAATCTTGATTGACGGTCTGATGAAGCTTGAGTTGTGAAAACAAAAGGCTAGCATTTTTAGGATCTGTGCTGCCCTGACTGTCGGGTAGCGGGATCGCCAGTTTGTACCGTCTTTTTGATGCGGAACTTTGAATGGCGAGCACGGCCCAGGTGATGGAATTCTTAGTTATATACTCGGGATGTCTTCCGGAAAAAAGCGACTCGTGGGCCTCTTTGGCGGCTTCAACACTAGCTGAGGCATGGCGGATTCCGTCGTGAGCGTAGGTTAAGAGAAACAAATTAAGCTGCCGCTGTGTCGTTGGTGTCACAGTTGTTCCGCCAGGGGCCTCGGCTTCGCCTGCAAAGCCCTCGAACTTCTTGATACTCAGCTTTCTTAGGGCGTCCCGCGCGCGGATCAGATCGTTGGCGACAACAAAGGCCTCTTCGGCTGTGTAGTTTCCTGAGTAAAAGAATTTTTGCGCGGTCTCATTTTCGCTAACACCCTTGATATTTGCGACTGTCGGGCGTTTGTTTGCAAGGTTCTGATTTAATCCTGCATGGTCAATTTCATGCAAAATAAGGGGAGCGGTCGGGTCGAAATTCTCAACCTGGGTTCTTGACAGAATTAAGGCGTGATCGGGCAGTCCCGACTCAAGCCAGGCCATATCAGGGTTTAAATTTCGATTCAAAGGTATGAATGGCTCGATGTTACGTTGGTAAGCTGCCCCGGCGTCGGCGAAGATTGAAAAAACAAGCGGCGACAAAATGATCTTAAGGCCGTTTTGTTCGGTTAATTGCTTCGCTGCGAATCGATTCATCTCGGATTCTGGTCCGGGCGTAATAACGAGGAAGGTCTGGCCATTGAGTGTTTCAACTTGAGAACGGACACCCCGCCGAGTTAGCGTTTGCGACACTCGAGCTAGCTCACCTAACGAATAGGCAATGATTTGTTTTTGTCGATGGCCAAATCGAAGAGGGCTGGAATGAGTCTCGGGAATCTGGCCGCCAGACTCCATGACCTGACGGCAGCTGTTTGCGTGCGCCGAAATTGCGCACTGGACTGTCAACAGCATTCCGATCATCGACGCTTTAATTTGAAATCGCAAAAATAATCCCATCGTCAATTTGAAGGATGCAATTTCGAGGCTACTTACTACCCTTGCAGCCGGGTGCAATCTGCCGGTATTGCCTTTTGAACGGTTTAGTTCTGGAACGAATCATGAAACAGACCAGGACATGCCCTTAACGAGAATAATTTTAGGCGTTTATTTCCTGGCGAATTACCATGCGCATGCAGCGCAATCTTGCGCTCAGCTTCTGGAGTCTCGAACTGAGACGGCGGTCGTGGCTGGAAGGTCTGGAGCTGTGGTTAACCTTCTTGGCGCTTTCACCGAATAAGGAACGGGCTGCAAAGATTGGAGATCTCCATGGGTGGTTCAGCACGACGTTAAGTCCTGTGAGTGATTACGGTCAGAAATTTACGCAAGATCTAATGATTACGACCCAGGTGCTATCTGAAATTGCAGTGCAATCCTTAGCTGAAAACTCGAAGAAGGTAGCACTGGAATCGCCCCGTTTAGTGTCCGAAGAAACTGGCAGAGGGCTTATGGCGGAACGCGAGGGCATAGGGCAAGACATGGCTCCCTTGAGTTCTTTAGTGGAGGGGATTCTTAGCTTTCACCAGTTGCTGATTTTAACATTAAACGAAAAGGTGCCCGGGATCGACTCGGGTTCTGATGCGCTCCGGGCTTTCGTTTTTGGAGGAGCGACTGAAATAGGAATGACCTCGGCGCTGGTGAAGCGGATACCTCTCGCGGTCGTAGGCCCTATGGCAAATGCGGGAGTCACATTCAAAAATTCGTTTGTTCTGGATTCGAATGGGAAGTTAGCCATTTCCCAACACCTCATCGACATACTGGCCAAGCATCAAGAAAGGGCGGGCAAATCCGTACGCCCAAGGCGAGTCTGCCCCATGTCCCTTCTGTTTCAGGGAAGAACCCTTTCTCCGACAAGTCAGCTGAACCTGAGGTCAATAAAACCGGGTTGCAAAACTTGGCTGAAATTTATTGGAAGGTCTACGAAGCGGTTTCGGTCGTGCGGCCAAGTGATCCGTAATCCTTCTCGCTTGCGCTCTTCGCTGCAGATTGCTTGCAAGGCCGCCACCGCGAGCCTCACGCGCAGCAATCAGGTCTATTTCTTTGGTGACCTTATAATCAAATCGAGTTTAGTCTTTTGTTTATGAAGCGGTTTTAATGGCTATTTTTACTAATCCTTCTTTTGGCTCTCATCTACGTTTTCAATTTAAGAAAAAGTGACGGGCCGGATGGTCCAGGAAAAACTTTGCGTTCTTCAGAAGTGAGAAGTCTGAAACTCATCGAAGAGCGGATTCAAATGGAGAAAAACAAGGCGGATCCCTCTGGTTTCACCGTGCCTGGGCAGACGATCGCAGATATCTTGCCCAAGCCCGAGCGCAGGGCTTGTAGCCGAAGAAGCGCTGGTCCTTGAGTGGTGGCGCATGGCCTTTCTGATGTGCGCCTTCCAGCTTATGCAATGATCACAAATTCAGCTCTCCCGGGACCTCAGTGCTGAGTTCTTCAGCACGGTGAACCTCAAAGCCTTTCTGGGCTCACATTTGGCGCCTTGAAGCTATGCGTAATTGTGGGCTTTCACAGTTCGATTATTGACACGTTTCTGGACCCTGGAGACATTCAAACCTTGGTCGGGCTTTCCAAGAAAGCCGGAGGGGACTGCATTGAGAATCAAGAAGCTTGAACTCATTGGTTTTAAGTCGTTTAAAGATCGCACCGTCATTCAATTTGACGAGGGGATCACGGGCATCGTCGGGCCCAATGGCTGCGGAAAATCAAATATCGTAGATGCCCTGGTTTGGGTGATGGGTGAGATGTCCGCAAAGGATCTTCGCGGATCTCAAATGACCGATGTCATCTTTGCCGGAGCCGACGGGTACGCGCCCTTGGGGATGTGCGAAGTCTCTTTGACCTTGGAAAACGATGGGGGCCCTTTTCCCATCAAGTATTTGAAATTCTCTGAAATCATGGTCACGCGTCGTCTTCACCGAAGTGGTGAGGGTGAGTACTTCATCAACAAAGAACCCGCGCGTCTTCGCGACGTTCAGGAAATCTTTATGGATACCGGGGCGGGCTCGAAGGGCTTCTCGATTATTCAGCAGGGTATGATCGGTCGGATCATCACTGCAAAACCCGAAGATCGAAAGCACCTGATCGAGGAAGCGGCCGGAATCACCAAGTTCAAGGCCCGCAAAAAAGAATCAATCCGAAAGCTGCAAGCGACCGAACAAAACTTGATCCGTTTGCAGGATATTCTAGGTGAATTAAAGCGCCAGATGGACTCTTTGCACCGCCAGGCTCAGCGAGCCGAGCGCTATCGCAATTTAAAGCAACAAATCGAAGAACTCGATCTGTGGCTGTCGTCACGACAGTACATGGACTTGAAAGCCGCGGCGGACGAAGCTCAACGAGTTTTCTACGAAGCCCAAAGTCTTGAGGTCGAAGGTGAGTCTCGTTTATCCACTCTGCAGACAGAGCTTGAAACTCTAAAACTGCAGATTCTGGAAAAAGAAAAGAATCTAGAAGTCCTTCAGAATATGAGCTTCGAGAATCAGACGCTGGCTCAAAAGAAGGAAATGGAAATCCAAGAGCTGAAATTTGAAATCGAGCAGGCTCGTCGTAATGAAATGATGACCGGGAACCTTGTTCAAGAGTCGAAGGCCCGATTGGAGCTTTTGTCTCGCGATCAAGCTGACATGCAGACTCAAGTGACGGATTTGGAATCCGAGGCGCTGCGCTTAAAATCGGAATTTGAAACGAAATCAAGTCTGTTCCAAGAGCATCAATCTCGAGTGACGTCGGTCGATGAAGAGCTCACCGTGCAACGGCGTGAACTCATCGCTCTTGGACAAGCCGACTCGGCCCTGGGTGCAAAGATTCAGTCCCTTGAGGGGCAAGTCATGGCCCTTGAATCGCAAGTGGGCGAGAGTGAGTCGCGACTTGTCGAGGCTCGTGAGCAGAATCACGAAATCGAAAAGCGTCGTCAGCGAGTGCAAAATGAGCTCGATCGCGAACGCCAATTGCAATTGGACCTTTCCAACGATGTGGAATCGTTTGAAGCGAATAAGCGCATTCTCACCGAATCCGTTCAGAACAAACGTCAAGACCTGGAATCTGTGAAGGATGTCTTGAATGAAGTGACCTCGCGTCTGTACGGTCTTGAAAACCTGGCCAATCAGTTTGAAGGCTTCGAAGAGGGTGTCAAAACCGTCATGCTTTGGAAAAAACAGCGTCAAACAGAAATGATGGCCGATGGCTCGACCCATGTCATGGATGTCTTTCAGCCCGTATCTGAAGTTGTTGAAGTCCCACCCGAGTACGAGGTGGCGATGGAAGCGGCTTTGGGGCCGCGACTGCAGATGATCCTGACATCTGATTATGGATCGTCTTTACAGGCCGTCGATTATTTGAAGGCTCAGAAACAGGGTCGTTCCAGTTTCTATCGTTTTGAAGAATTGGACTTCATCCCGGACACGCAACCCGCAGGGCAGCCCGGAGTTCGGGCCTTGTTGAAGGATGTCGTGCAGGCTTCAGAAAAGTTTCAGCCTGCGATTCAAAAGCTTTTAGGGCAAATCGCCGTGGCCGAATCTTTGTCGGCCGCTCTTGAATTGCGAATGCAGTACCCCGGTTGGACTTTTGTGACTCTGGACGGGGACGTGCTGGATTCACAAGGAATTCTAACGGGCGGATCTTCTGAAGCGGCCGAGTCCGGACTTCTGAAGAGAAACCGTGAGATCAAAGAGCTCACCGAGCGAAAAAATGAAGCGGCTGGAAAGCTTGCACTAGCTCAGGCGGCCTTGAAGAAAACCGAAGAGCAGCTCACAAATGTCGTGAACGACTTTGAAGGGGCGCAGAAGCGAAAGCTTGAACAAGAAATTAAAGTGACCGAATTGAAAAAGGATCTGGAGCGCGCGCAGACCGAGCAGGAAAACGCCCGCATGGCTTTGGAGCGTCTTGAGCGTGACCACCGGCGTTTGAGTGACCAAATCGAAACTCACCAGACACAGCTTGGAGATTGGCGCGAACAACTTCACCAGTTGCGAGAAAAGCGCCAAGCTCTCGAGATCGATGTTCAGTCGAAGGACCAAGAGCTGCAGCAAACTCGACGAGGAATCGACGAGCTTCAGACCCAAGTGACAGAACTTCAGGTCTCGAGTGCGACGAAGAACCAAGAATGGCAAAGCACCGTTCGCCAACTTGAGCTCGTCACGCGGCAGGTGAATGAACTGACCACTCAGCTTTCGCGAATGAGCGAAGAGTCTGAGATGTACTCCGAGCAAATGTCCGAAAGCACCATGGCTTTGGAAGAAAAGAAGCTCGAGTTTGAAAAAGCCGTTCGTTTGGTGGAAGAAACGAAAGCCGAACTGGCGTCTCGACGAAACGAATATGAGATCGAAAGTGCTCGGCTGCGCGAACTCGAGAGTGAGCGCGACATGTTCCAGACTCAGCGAAATCAGCGCGTGATGGCGATGTCGGAAGCTCAGTTGAAATTGGATCAGGCTAAATTGAAAGAGCAATATCTGATCGACCAAGTTCGCGAAAAGTATATGCGAGTACTTCCTGAAATTGCGCCGGACATTGCGGCTCAAGGGCGGGATAGCTACTTGGTGGAAACAGAACTCACTGAGCTTCGAGAGAAGATTTCGAAGATCGGCGAAGTGAATCTGTCGGCGATTTCAGAGTATGAAGAGACTTCGAAGCGTTTTGAGTTCTTGAATAAACAGCATGAGGATCTGACCGAAGCGCAAGATCAGCTGCGAAAAGTGATTGATCGAATCAACCGCATCTGCAGCAAGCGTTTCAAAGAAACCTTTGACCAAGTCAATGAGCGCTTCACGAAGGTCTTTCCTGTTCTTTTCGGAGGCGGGGAAGCGAAGCTCGAGATTCATGAAAATACCGAAAAGAACGAGATGGGAATCGAGATCATCGCTCGACCTCCAGGCAAAAAGATGCAGAATGTGTCTTTGATGTCGGGTGGAGAGAAGGCCTTGACCGCGGTCGCCCTTGTTTTCTCGATCTTCCTTGTGAAGCCTTCACCTTACTGTCTTTTGGATGAGGTGGATGCGCCGTTGGATGACGCCAACGTTTTCCGATTCAATGATCTTGTTCGGGAAATGGCGAAGCGTTCGCAGATCATCGTTGTGACACATAACAAGCACACGATGGAAGTGGCGAAGAAGCTTTACGGCGTGACCATGCAGGAAAAGGGAGTTTCAACAATGGTTTCGGTCAATTTGCAGGATATCAGCGCCTAGGCAGGCGACCCCTTAAAAACGAGGTCGCAAAGTCACCTAAAGGGAGCGGCTTGAGCTGTTCAGTTGAGTATTTTGTTGGAATCATCCGAGTTTTCATAGTAATTCCTAAATTATGAGAGAATCCCACGCTGAGGCCCTGATGGGTCTCTTGGTTTTTATTGGTTTTCTGATCTTTGCGATCCTTCTGCCTTTTATCCTAAAGGCCTTCAAAAAGAAGACTCCGCCCCCCCTTCAGACCTCTGAAAAGCCGCCGTCTGATTTTCTAATGCCGAAGCGGCGAAAATCCGACGAGCTGGTCGAGCCCTTGCCGCCACAGGATTTGGGTGTTCCCGAAGATACGCAAGAGATTGATCTGGCCAAGCTCACCGATCATTCCGAAGACACTCAGGTCATCGAAGCACCGGTTCCGCTTGCTGAAAAGCTGAAGAATACAAAGTCGTCTTTATGGGGACGCTTGCGAGTGGCCTTCGAAGGGCGCACCGAATCCGAAGCCCTAGATCAAGTCGAAGAGATCCTTTTTACTTCCGACATAGGCCCCCAAACGGTCGAGAATCTTCTTGAAAAGATTCGTTATGATTTGAAGTCGGCCCAACTGAAGGACTTTCAAACCGTCACTCAAGCTTTGAAAACGGAAATGGCCCAGATGATTGAACCCCTCCATCCAAGTCCCATCCGATGGAGTGCGAAGGGACCCACGGTTTTCTTAGTGGTCGGTGTGAACGGGGTCGGCAAGACCACAACGATTGGAAAGCTCGCCGCACTTTGGGCTCAAGAAGGAAAGCGTGTTTTAGTTGCGGCCGGTGACACCTTCCGAGCGGCAGCGGCCAGTCAATTGAAAGTTTGGAGTGAGCGGGCGCAGGTTGAAATCTTTGCGCCCGAACACACGAAGGACCCAAGTGGTGTGGCCTTCGAGGCCGTACAAAAAGCTGCGGCCGATCAATTTGATGTGGTGATCGTGGACACGGCCGGGCGACTTCATACGCAGGGCCACTTGATGGAAGAGCTCAAAAAAATTCGTCGCGTCCTGGGGAAAGCGCTCGAGGGCGCCCCGCACGAGGCGTGGATCGTACTGGATGCGAACTCGGGCCAAAACGCGCTCGTCCAAGCCCGTGAATTTCACCAGGCCGTCGAGCTCACCGGTGCGATTGTCACCAAGATGGATGGAACAGCGAAAGGCGGCGTGATCGTAGGTCTTCACGACGAGCTCAAACTTCCTGTTAAGAAAATTGGGGTCGGTGAAAAGATCGAAGATCTTCGTAATTTCGAGCCAAAAGAGTTTCTCGACGCAATTTTTTAGTCCCCCAAAGGCCGTTGTTTTAAAAAGAGACACTCCCTTTCGTGCCAAAAGTCAGACTGACTTTTTTGCTGCCGTGAGCGTGCGACCTCGTTTATCCTAGAGGGACGGACGAATCTTTCCTGTGGGGGGAACACATGAAACGATCCTATCGTTATCTGCTTTTGTCCTTGGTCGCGATCGTCTTTCTCCTCAATCAAAATTGTTCCGAGATGAGTGTTTCCGAAAATACAACCTCAAGCGTTCCCTTGAGCTCGCAGGGTGCCGCTTTTAACTGCTCACCGCGAGTCGGAAATGGAATGCTCGGTGCGGCCACCAACACCGCTCTCACGAGCGGTGACAATCAAAGCGCGCGAGTTTTGAGTGCCGTTGCGAATCCTCTTGTTATGCAAGTCACCGACGCGGACGGCGATAGCCTTGCCGGCGTCAACGTCACTTGGAGTGTGTTCCAAGGTTCGGGCCAGATTCTTCAAGCCGTGTCGACAACGAATGCTCAGGGCTGTGCCGCTGTTCTTCAGTTTCGCTTGGGTCAAGAAATCGGACGACAGATGGTTCGAGCAGAAGTTCCGGGCCTTGCTCCCGTTTACTTCGCTATGACCGGGACTCCGTTGGACTCGGGTGGAATTGAGCTTGTCACGGGCCGCTCTCAAAGTGCGGCGGTGGGAACAGCGCTTGCGGGTCCTATCAGCTTTCGAGTCGTCGGTCCCGCGGGACCCGTCGCGGGACGCGTGGTGAGTTTTTCAGTCCTTGCGGGGGGGCGGGAGTGTGACGCCTTCAACGGCCACCTCGGACGCCCAGGGCCTGGTGCGAGTGACCAGTTGGACGATGGGGTCCACTCCGGGGCTTCAGCGGATGCGCGCCCAGCTGGACGCGACTGCCACTGTGGATCTGGAAGCCACGGCCGTCTTGGCGGGGGCGCCGGTTCTTCAAGTGACTCAATTCGTGACGGGTTTCAATCGGGCGTGGGATCTTGCGTTTTCTCCAAGTGGTGCGATCTTCTTGACGGAAAGACCTGGAATTCTTTCTGTGATTCGAAACGGGCAACGACGCATTTTAGCTCAGCCCGCAGATGTGAACGCCCAGGATCAAAGCGGAATGTTGGGTGTCGCCGTGGATCCACAATTTTCCACCAACCGTTTTATCTACACTTACATGTCGTCGAATCGATCCGGGGCGATGGACAATCGCATCCGTCGCTGGCGAGTGGCAGCGGATTATTCTACCGCCACCGAGGATCGCGATATTCTGATCGGAATTAGTTGGGGAGCGCAGGGCGCTCACTCGGGCGGACGAATTCGTTTTGGGCCTGATGGATTTTTGTACGTGACCACCGGGGACACACGTTCGGCCACAGTTCCTCAAGATCGACGAGTTCTTGGTTCAAAAGTGTTGCGTATCACGCGTGATGGGGCGCCGGCTCCGGGCAATCCGACTTGGGCGCCGGGCGAGCGACCCGAGATTTTTGCTTTCGGTTTTCGAAATCCTCAAGGCCTGACATTCCGACCCGGAAGTGGACAGGTCTTCACCTGTGAACATGGTCCGAACCTGAACGACGAGGTCACACAAATTTTGAGTGGAGGAAACGGCGGCTGGGATCCCAACGATGGACAGGGGAATTACGATGGTTACACCCGACGAAATGCTCAAGGTGCGGAAGTGGGAGCGCCGTCAACGGATCTCGTCAAGTTCCCAACGGCTCTTCGTCCCACCTATGTGTTAGCAGATTCTCAGGGGATGGGCGGATGTGATTTCTTGATCGGCCCGCAGTGGAGAAATTTGGATGGCGCTTTGGCCGTGGGACTTTTAGCGGGAGGTCAGATCCAATATCTTCGACTGAATCCCGAGGGCACCGAAACGCTCTCGATGGGACAGCCAAGCCTTAATCTGGATCGAGTGCGAACCGTCGTGCAAGGTCCTGATGGGGCCGTCTACGTGATTATCGATGCGGCAGCCCCCAGCGGTCGAATCCTTCGCATCACCGCTCAATAGTCTTTCGATTAAGCCACCCAGGCCCTCTTGAGGGGGGCCTTAAGTGCTGGTTTTTACACGCACCGCCCGGGGCCGTCTCTGTCTGAAACATTGACAGGCGAGGGTGGCCGCAAGGGTCCTATTTTTGATTCAGGCTGAAGTCGGATTGGCAGCTTCTGTGCAGTTTCATTCGCACAGAGGTACGTCGTGAGAAAGTGGAAACTTGGTTTCGCGGTCATGGGAATCCTGTGGAGTCTGCCCGGTCTTGTGACGGCCAATCCCTCAGTTTTGTCGTCCAGGCTGCAGGATCGCTTTTACCTGCGGGTCGATCACCAGAACACAAGTTTGATTCTGGTCACAGACGAGCTCCGCCGGCTTTATGAACCTCAACGCTATTCAAGTTTTTGGACTCAGCAGGGGCGCATCACAGAGTCCGGACTGGCGTTGAAAGAGATCCTTCAAAGCGCCGATCGTTACGGACTTAAACCCTCTTCTTACTGGTCGTCTTTGCTTGAGTCGATTTTTCCGCGACTGAACGAGCGCAACCAAATTACGTTTGAACTTCTGATGACAGACGCTTACCTGCGTTTTGCGCGCGATCTTGCGAACGGGCAGATCCTCGATCCTGATTTGATCGATGAAGACATCAAGATGACGCGAAAGGCGTTCGCGCAACACGCGTCCCTTGCCGAGGCCGCCCGCAATCCTCGTGAGCTTCGACGATTTCTAGAATCTTTAGCCCCCCAGCATGCGAGCTACCAAAGACTTCTAAGTCTCCGAGAAAAACTCCGACAGCTGCAACAGCAGAACGCGTGGGCGGCCTTTGTGGATCCGGGTGGGGATATTCGGGCGGGTCAGTCTCACGCTGCAATTCCTGAAATTAAAAAACGTCTGAGCGATTTGGGATACGGATTGGCGCAGAATCGAACCGCCGTGTTTGATTCCGAGTTGCAAGAATCTTTGCGCCAATTTCAGTCCTTAAATGGGTTGCCAGCGAATCGGAATCTGAATGCGGCCTTCTATGCGGCTATCGCTCCGAATTTGGAAGAGCGGATTGCCCGGATTGATGCGAACTTGGAAAAGTTCCGTTGGTTTCCGCGCCAGTGGGAAAACCGGTATCTGTATGTCAATCTTGCCTTTCAAGAAATGTCCGTAATCGAAAATCAGCGAGCGGTGTTGCAGATGCGAACCGTGAACGGACGCCCCACGCGAAGAACACCGACCTTACGGGACGAGATGCGGTTTTTAGAACTGAATCCCACTTGGACCGTCCCTCACTCGATTGCGACGAAGGATAAGCTGAAGACGCTCCAGCGGGATCCAGGAGAGATTTCTCGGCAAAATATCATCATCCGAGATCGCTCACGAAGTGTGATCGATCCGTTCTCGATTCAGTGGGATCTTTTCGATCGCAACAACTTTCCGTTTGAATTGGTTCAGCAACCAGGTCCGCAGAACGCTTTGGGACTGGTCAAGTTTCCGCTCACCAATCCCTGGGCGATTTTCCTTCATGACACCAACGAGCCCCACTTGATGTCGAGTGCTCAGCGCTTGCGAAGCAGTGGTTGCGTGCGTTTAGAGCGGGCCTTTGATTTCGTTCAGTACCTTTTGCAAGATCAGCCGAGCTGGCCGCTCAGTCGCGTTCGCGCCGAGACCAGCCCCGAGTATCGCATTCAGTTGCGCCAACGTCTTCCTGTCTACTTTTTATATCAGACCGTCGATGTGACAGCATCGGGTCAAGTGCGGATGGCTCAAGATGAGTACAAACAAGATGCTCGTCTTCGTGAACTTTTCCAGTCTCGAGGGTCCAATGAAAAGTTTTAGAACTCTCAAGAAAATCCGAAAGATTCTTTTTCCTTCACTTGTGACATGGTGTTTGATCCTGACAGCCCTCGCCCTTTCGCTTTCTGCGGAAGCTCAATCCGGAAGTGTCGGCACCCTTCTCGTGCGCGGCCAGGCGGGCGCTAGCCAACTTTTCCCCCAGGTCAAAGCGGCTCGCTGCCAAATCGAGGCCGAGACTCGAATGTGTGATGATGTTCATTACCTTAACTTGAACCAGGCCGAGGCTTTGCCAAGCGGACGGTATCTGGTGGGCTTCGAAAATTCGGTCTACCCGGGTTGGGTGGTCATCACGCCCGGGGCCCAGGTGACCCTTGATTTGGTGAAACTCTCGGTGCCCGCTTCGATTCGAAAAGATGCGACCGTCCGAGTCTTTCGGGATTTTGATGCGTCGATCGAGCGCAACAAGCTCTTCTTTGTTCAGTTCTTTATGTCTCGTCCCCTGTTTCGCCTAAGCCAATACAGTTTTGGCGACTTGTATTTGACCTCTTCAGACTCCCTTGATGTCACCTTGCGTCTGAATTACGACCCCTGTAACAAAATTGACCTTCAGGATCCCGATATTGAAGACGCGCTCGAAATCTGCGTCGCCGCGATGAATGTGAGAACCTGGCGCGATATGTCAGTGTTCTTCCGATTTTCGGGGCGTGATCATATGGATCGAGAAATCCAAAAGGGTCAGTTCCTGCAGAACCTTGTTTCCGAGGCTGGAGATCGCCGCCAAATTGTGATGAGACGTCATCTTGTTTCAGCTCCGCTGAGGGCAACGGATTTTGTTTCGGTTTTCCCAGGACAGTATCGGTTCGTGTCAGATGCTCCAGGATCCACTTCCATCAGCGTCACCGCGGGCCCTCTCTTTGAAAAATTTGATTGATCCTCCATTCAAAAAGTCGTTAAACTCTGAAACGTAAGTAGTGGAATTCTTTGACTCCCTCGAAAGAGGGGGACGCGATCTTACAACAAGAGAGGGAACCCTCTCTTCGAGATTCGCGGCGAATTGAGAAAGAGGCAGCTTTAGTTATGACACCTGATAAAAAAACTCATGAGTTTCTGATTGCAGGTGTGCCTTATAAGCTCAAGACTTCACACGACGACATGTTGGTGAAGGAACTTGTTGAATTTTTAAATCAGCGCATGTCTCAAGCGATTACGGTTACGAAAAACGGCTCTTACCAAAATGCCGCCGTTTTGACCGCTCTTCATCTTGCAGAGGAACTTTTGCTTCTGAAGCGAAAGGCGTCCCGCGAGCTTGAGACTCTTGAAGAAAAAGTTCTAAAACTCGCTCTCGAACTCGAGAATTCCAAGACGAATAAGGCTGTATCGTCAGAGTTGTAAAAGACGATTCTGGAATTTGAGGTGAGTTCGTGTCAGCAACGGTGAAGACATCCGTCGTTTCGGGGGATGTCGATTTCAAGTCAAAAGCCGAAGTGCGGGCCCATGTTCAGGCCCATTGGCCTTCGGCCCTTCCGCTTGCGGCTCTGTACAAGAACCTGTCTCAAGTTTTAGATCACCAAAAAGGATCCTGGGCAGCCTTCAAGGCCCTGTCGGATGAACCGCCTCTGGAAGGGGTCTTGAGTCCCCATTTGAGCTGGGTTTTTCCAAAGCTCCAAGAAAAGGATCTGGAATTCCTGAAACCCCAATCGTGGGTCAAATCTCGCCATGGTTTCATGGAGCCCCAAGATGGCGAAAAAGTTCCGAAAGAGCAGATTCAGGGATTTCTGGTTCCCGGTATCGCCTTTTCGCGTTCGGGTCAGCGGGTCGGACGGGGTCAGGGTTTTTATGACCGTGCTCTCAAGGGAACCAAGTCCTTGAAGGTCGGTGTTTGTTATTCGTTTCAAGTTTTTAGTCAGCTTCCGGTTGAGTCCCATGATGTCAATATGGACGTCGTGGTCACCGATCGGGAAATCCTATGGTTAACGAGGTCGTAGATGGAAATTGTAGTTGCGAGCATATTAGGTTTGCTTTTCGGGGGCGCCGGAGTTTTCTTTTTCAAAAAGATTCAAGATGAGTCCACAAAAAAATCCGCCAAGAGTGAAGCTGAAAAAATCGTCAGCCGAGCCAAGTCGGAATCGGCACGGATCAAAAAAGACTCGGAAAACAAGGCAAAAGATTTTGAAACTCGAGCGCGTAAGAATGTCGAACAGGACATTCAGAAACAAAAAAATCAGCTGAAGCAAAAAGAAGGTCAGCTGGAGCGACGCTTGAAGGAAATCGAAGAGGATTTTAATCGGAAACAAGAGGAAAACCAGCGAATCCTCAATCAGCTGAAAGACCGCGAAGAAAAAGTGGGGGTTTCTGAAAATCGCTTGAAGGATCTGGATCGAAAGATGGAGCAGGAAATGCTCGAAGTTCGCCGCAAGCTCGAGAGCGTGGCGCATATGTCGCAGGAAGAAGCCAAACGCCAGTTGATCCAAGCCCTTGAAGATGAAGCGAAAAAAGAAGGATTGGCAGCTGTTGCGAAAATCGAAGAAGAGACTCAAAAAGAAGCTCAGAACCGAGCGAAAAAGATTATCTCCCAAGCTTTGGCCCGTTTTGCGGCGGAGTACACATCTGAAAGAACTGTGTCGGTGATGTCGCTGACGAGTGACGAAATGAAGGGGAAGATCATCGGGCGTGAGGGACGAAATATTCGAACTCTTGAAGCCTTCTGCGGTGTGGATTTGATTGTGGACGATACGCCCGAAGCGGTCGTGATTTCAGGCTTTGATCCTATTCGACGGGAACTGGCTCGACGAACCATCGAAAAACTGATGGAAGACGGGCGCGTGCATCCGGCGCGAATTGAGGAAGTTGCGGAAAAACAAAAAGCGGAACTTATGAAGTCGGTCAAGGAAGAGGGCGATCGTGTGGTCGTCGAACTCGGTGTGACCGGTTTGCATCATGAACTCGTCCGCATGCTTGGGAGCTTGAAGTATCGCGCAACCCATGCGCAGAATCTTTTGAATCACAGCCTGGAAGTGGCCTACATCGCAGGACTGATCGCAGGCGAGCTGGGCTTGAATGTGAAGCTCGCGCGTCGCGCGGGTCTTTTGCATGATATTGGAAAGGCTGTTGAGCATACGATCGAAGGTTCTCATGCCATCGTCGGCGCCGAAGTGGCCAAGAAATACGGTGAGTCCGAAGATGTGTGCCACTCCATCCGCGCCCATCACAACGACGAAAAGCCTCAGACGCCGCTTGCGTGGATCGTTCAAACAGCGAATATGCTTTCGAACTCTCGTCCGGGGGCCCGTCGTCCTCAGATGGACAACTATTTAAGTCGCCTGCATGAACTTGAGAGCATCGGTAACAGCTTCGACGGTGTTTTGAAAACCTTTGCGGTCCAGGCCGGTCGTGAGGTTCGAGTCCTCGTCGAGTCGGCGCGCGTGACGGATGATCAGTCCGGAATGCTCGTTCGAGACATCGCTCGCAAGATTGAGCGCGAAATGCCTCAAGTGGGCCAAGTGAAGGTCACAGTGGTTCGTGAAACTCGAGCTGTGGAGATGGCCCGATGAGCCTAGGCTTTCTTGATCCTCAAGAGCAGCTTGAACGCCTGCAGTTCGGTTGCGCTGATTTAATCAGTGCAGCGGACCTTTTGAAGAAGCTCAAGAAATCAAGAGAAACGAAAAAGCCCCTCAAGATTAAGTTCGGAGCGGATCCTACTCGACCTGATATTCATTTGGGTCATACTGTTGTGATCAACAAAATGCGAGCCTTTCAAGAACTGGGACACCAGGTTCAGTTCTTGATCGGCGACTTTACCGCGTTGATCGGGGATCCCTCAGGTCGAAGTGCCACTCGCCCCTTGCTGACTCGAGATGAAATCGAAGAGAACGCGAAGACCTACGCAAAGCAGATCTTTAAAATTCTTGATCCTGAAAAAACTCAGATTGTTTACAACTCGGAATGGCTGGCTAAATTGACCAGCATTGATTTTATCAAGCTAGCCGCCAAGTGCACAGTCGCTCAGATGCTTGAGCGAGATGATTTCACCAAGCGCTACAAGTCGGGGACTCCCATCGCCATTCATGAATTTCTGTACCCGCTGACTCAGGCCTATGATTCGGTCGCCCTTCAATCCGATGTCGAGCTTGGGGGAACCGATCAAACATTCAATCTGCTGATGGGGCGTGATCTGCAGTCGCACTACAATCAAGAACCGCAAATCGTGATGACGATGCCGATCCTTGAGGGATTGGACGGCGTGAACAAGATGTCGAAGTCTTTGGACAACTACATCTCGGTGGTGGACTCACCAAAAGATATGTTTGGAAAAACCATGAGAGTGAGCGATGAGCTGATGTATCGCTACTATCAGCTTTTGACTGACATCACGTCAGGAGAGCTTGAAAAACTTAAGAAGCAAGTCCAAAGCGGCGAAAAGCATCCGCGTGATGTGAAAGTAAATTTGGCTAAGTTTCTGGTCACGCGTTTTCATTCCCAGTCCGCTGCAGATCAGGCGGAAGAAGAATTCAATCGCGTCTTTTCGCAGAAGGGCCTTCCTGATGAGATTTCTGATTTCTCTGTGAAGTCTGAAACGCAGGTGGCTTTGGCAGCGCTGATGGTTCGTGCCGGAATTTGTGGGTCGAACTCAGAGGCCGCTCGCTTGATCGAAGGGGGCGGGGTGCAAATCGATGGACAAAAAATCACGGACAAGAAGCTGAAGATGGATCTGAAGCCGGGGCAGACGTTTTTGCTCAAGGCCGGGAAAAAAGTCTTTATGAAGTTTAAGGTGGAGTAAGTGAAAGTTAAGTTTATTCCTCAGAATATTGAAGTGGATGTGAACCCCAACAAGAGCCTGATGCATATTGCAACCGAGGCCGGGATCCATATTCACTCCATCTGTAAGGGAGTCCCGTCCTGCGCGGAATGCCGAGTCAAAATTGTCGACGGCGACAACAACGCTTCGAAGCCAACCAAGGCCGAACTGGGTCTTATTGGAACAAGTTATTACATCGATGGACGACGCCTGTCCTGTCAAGTGAAGTGCTATGGCCCGATGACGGTGGACACGCAAGAGCAGCTTGAGCGTCGAGACAATCCCGCGAAGAAAATTCGGGGTTTCAAGTCTCAGAAGCAATACGAATCGAAGGCCGTTTTAGACACGATGATTTTATCGGAAAAGAAAAAGGATGAGCCGAAATCGTCGCGTTAGACGTTAAAGCTTGAACCGCAGCCGCAGTTCTTTGTCGCATTCGGGTTGTTGAAGACAAAGCCTTTGCCGTTCAAACCGCCCGAGTAATCCAGAGTCATCCCAATCAGATACAGGAAGCTCTGTCCATCGACGGCGATCTTTTGCCCGAAGCTTTCAAAAAACTTATCGCCCTCTTTCGGAGTCTGATCAAAATTCATCTTATAAGACAAACCGGAACAGCCCCCCTTTTTGACTTCCACACGCAGGAAAGCTTGATCGGGTTGACCCTCTTCATTTTTGAGATTCGCAATTTTTCGAGCGGCGTTTTCTGAAATTTGAATCATAATGTCTATATCCTACCACAAGGCCAGCGCCCTGTGAACATGTCAAAATTCTAGTGATTTCAATGATTTAGATAATATCTCCAGGGCGTCATCAAAATCTTGAGCCGTGGTCATCTTCCCCCAGCTCAGGCGCAAGCTAATCGAGTCATCCTGTGCCGAGTGTCCCAGCGCCAGAAGAACGGGATTCCCTTGAACCAGTCCCGAGCTGCAGGCCGAGCCGCCCGAAACGCACAGGTTCTGAATCTTTGGCAACAGGGCATGAGCCGGCACACCAGGAAACGTGACATTCAAATTATAAACCGATCTGTGTTTAATTGGACCGTTCAGCTTCACTTTCGGAAAACGAGCTTTCAAGTGGCTCCAAAATTTTTCCTGGAGATCTGCGAATCGTGCGCGATCCGCCGCCATTTCCTCTCGCGCGATTTCGCAGGCTTTTCCAAGGCCAACAATTGCGGGAACATTCAAAGTTCCCGAGCGACCCAAACGCTCTTGTCCCCCGCCGTGCAAAAGTGGCTTCAGCAGAACCTTGGGGTCTTTTTGTCGAACAAACAGGGCGCCCACACCCTTCGGTCCATAGAGTTTATGCCCCGAAAATGAAAGAAGCGAGAGGGGAATCTGATCGAGGGGCACTGGAATTTTTCCGACCGCTTGGGTAGCGTCTGAATGAGTGAAAATGTTTTCGCCGTGGGCCCAGCGCGCGATTTCGGAAATATTCTGAAGAGTTCCGATCTCGTTATGAGCCCAAATAAGACTGATCAGGCGGGTTTCCGATCGACGGGCCCGCTTGATGACTTCCAGAGACAAAAAACCCTCGGAATCCACGGGCAGAAAATCCACGTCAATTAAACCTTTTCGCTGAAGATCCAGCAGAGGTTCTCGCACGCTGGCGTGTTCGATATTGGAAGTCAGAACATGGGGTTTGAGCCCGGGATTCTCTTCGCGAATTTGCTCGATCAAACCCTTCAGGGCCCAGTTGTTACTTTCAGTGGCGCCCGTCGTGAAAACAATATCTGCAGGCTGACAGCGAAGAAGGGCGGCGACGGATTCTCGGGCTTGATCCACCGCCCTTTTCGACTCCCAACCCTTCGCATGCAGCTGACTAGCGGGATTCCCAAAAGCTTGCTTCCAAAAGGGTAGCATCGCCTCGAGGACCCGTTCATCGACGGGGGTCGTCGCATTATAGTCCAGATAAATCAGTCTTCGCATAGAAACAGACCTACTGCTTCTTGACCCCCTCTTCAAGAGGAATGTGAAATAGAGGACATGAAGTCAAAAGGTCTTAAAATTTCTTCGCTTTTATCTCAAGGAAAAGACGCCTTCAAGTCGGTCACGTGGAAGCGGGTTAAAATGAAGAATCGGGACGGAGAGGTGACAGTTCCTTCGTTCTGGAGCGAGACCGCCGCGGAAATCGTCGCGACGAAGTACTTTCGACGAAAAGGGCCCAACACAACCGCGTGTGAGACGAGCGTGCAGGAGTTGATCAATCGTGTCTTAAAGGCTCTTGAAAAAACAGCCGCATCCCAGCGTTACTTCGCAACGAAAAAAGACCTTCAGAATTTTGTTTCCGAGCTGCGCTACATTTTGCTTTATCAAATGGGCGCCTTTAACTCACCCGTTTGGTTTAATGTGGGACTCTCGGTCGTTAACAAATTGAAATCGGAAGGTGAACACTGGGCCTGGGATTTTAAGGCGCGTAGAATCAAGGCCGTTCATGATATCTACTCTCGGCCTCAGTGCTCGGCTTGTTTTATCCAAAGTGTTGATGACAGTCTTGAAGGCATCTTTGAGCTCGTCCGAAATGAAGCGAAACTTTTTAAATATGGTTCAGGAACGGGAACAAATTTTTCCTCACTTCGGTCCAAGTACGAAGACATCAGCGTCGGGGGAACCTCTTCGGGTCTGATCTCGTTTCTTGAGGTGCTCGACAAGGGCGCCGGCGCCATCAAGTCGGGCGGAACCACTCGGCGAGCGGCGAAGATGGTAATTCTTGATGATGACCATCCTGAATTGCCCGAGTTTATCGATTGGAAAGTGGAAGAAGAAAAAAAAGCTCAAGCCTTGATTCGGGCCGGTTATTCTGCTGATTTCGAAGGCCCCGCGTACAAAACGGTGTCAGGACAAAACTCGAACAACTCCGTTCGAGTCTCCCACCGCTTTATGAAAGCGATTGCCAATTCTGACAAATGGCCGTTGGTTTCTCAGATCACGGGAAAAACTCTTCGTGAATTTCCGGCCGGAGAGCTGTGGTCTCGCCTGTCTCGTGCGGCTTGGTCTTGTGCGGATCCTGGAATTCAATTCAAAGACACAATCAACGAATGGCACACCTGTCCTCAATCAGGGCCGATCCGCGCGAGCAATCCCTGTTCCGAGTATCTGTTCCTTGATGATTCGGCCTGTAATCTGGCGTCGCTCAATCTTGTGAAGTTTTTAGATGACGAAGGACGTTTTCAGATCGAGATCTTTCAGCATGTCACACGAGTGTTGTTGATCGCGCAGGAAATTCTTGTCGATTATTCCAGCTATCCCACAGAAAAAATCGCACAGAACTCTCATGACTACCGACCTCTTGGTCTTGGTTACGCGAATTTGGGATCACTGTTGATGCGATTGGGCCAGGCCTATGATTCGGACGCGGGTCGAGAATGGGCTTCGTTCATCACGGCCATCATGACCGGAACAGCGTACAAGACCTCCGCCGAGATGGCGGCATGTAAGGGTCCTTTCGTAGGTTATAAAAGAAATAAAAAATCCATGATCGAGGTCATGCGTAAGCACCATAAGGCGCTCGAAGAGATGCGATTTCTCCATGTTCCCGGTGAAATGGAGAAAGCCGCGCGAAACGTTTGGGGTGAGGCTCTGCAGGCTGGACTTCGTCATGGCTACCGAAACGCTCAGGCCACTGTGATCGCGCCCACAGGCACCATCGGTCTGATGATGGACTGTGACACACTCGGGATCGAACCTGACTTCTCTTTGTTTAAACATAAAATTTTGGTGGGTGGAGGAAGCCTTACGCTTGTCAACCAGTCCGTGGAGCCTGCCCTGGTTCGGCTGGGATATTCTCCTTCGGAATGTGCGGAAATTCTTCAAAGAATGGCCGCTCAAAAATCCATTCGCAATCTGTTGAAGCCCGAGCACGAAAAGGTTTTTGAGACGGCGACCGGGCAGCCTCGTTTGCGAGGAGAGTCTCACATTTTAATGATGGCGGCGGTCCAGCCCTTTATCTCCGGAGCGATTTCAAAAACGGTGAATCTTCCTGAATCCGCAAGTCCAGAGGAGATTGCCGGACTTTACAAGAAAGCCTGGAGCTTGGGTTTAAAGGCCGTTGCGGTCTATCGCGATAACTCAAAAGGGTCACAGCCCCTCCAGAATATCGAGTGCCTTGACTGTTAAGAATGCCCAACAATTAAGATCTGACCAAAGCCTCTAAAACTGTGAAGCCTTCTTCACATCTAAATAAAAATTATTATACTAGCTGCGTTAAAAAGCTGGAGTTTGAGAGGGGAATTCCCCGACAAACGGGAATCCCAACTCGACCCCACAATTTGTCTTTTACTTTCTTTGAAAAACGAGACTAAATGAGAAAGCAGACGAGCCGATGGTATAGACATGAAGGATGTTATGGTAGGGCAAAACATGAACTCGCAGACAGTGGAATCGAATCCTGCTTCGCCTGGAGAGCTCAGCCTGATTAAGATCATGGGTCTTGAGGTCACTCCGCTAACCCTAAAGGAAAAATTTTTACTCGCGACTTTTCAGATCATTGCCGAGCACGGAGCGAATGCTCTTTCGGCGAATGAGCTGATCAAAAAAACGGATTCCAGCAAAGGCGCACTTTTCCATCACTTCAAAACTTTAGATGATCTTTGCCTTGAAAGCCTGAATTACTTCCGCACCCACGCGCGCTTGAGTTTGCACCGCTCGCAATTTTCAAGCTTGAAGGATTTTCTACAAGCCTTGGTCGAAGACGCTTACGAACGTCAGTCGAATAAAGCCTTTTTTCATATCATGCACTTTTTCCGAGATCGCGCTTTGAAAGATGAGCGGTTCAAAAAAGCTCTGGATGAAGTCTACGCAGGTTATTTGAATTTTTACATCGAAATGGCGTTGATCCATCTGCCAGCTCACGTCGATCGAGATCAAGTGCGCGAGATGATTATCTTTGTGTATTTCACTTTGGAACGTATATGCTACCGTCGAATGACGGCCACCGAAAAAGAGAAAGTCGAAGAGATCGTTTTGTGGTTCGTCGAGTCGGTTGAAAAAAGATTTAACCAACTCAAAGCTCGCTAGAACTTTTTTTCGACCACCGTTTCAGTTCAACAAGAATCAATTCTGTCAAAAGCATCTTGCTTCGATCTTGCATCAATGATGAAGTCCACGGCGAGCTCAGTTGGGCTTCGAGCCAAGATTCGGATGGCCGCTCCAGTTTTAAAATACAAGAGTTCGGTGAATCCGATCGAACGGAGAGTCTCCAGTCGTCAGGCAAGATTTCTTGATGAGCCATCTGAGAATAGACAAGTCCATTTCGCTTCATGAGCGATCGTAAGGGCGTCTGCAGTCTTTTCAGGAGCCAACCCTCCGTCACCGTGTCTTCAAAAACAAGACGAGGAGCCTTCAACAAAAACTCACCCGCCATCTGAGCGACATCTTCCCCATTCTTCGCCACACAGTACGGCTCGACGGCTTTTTCAACCGCTTGAAGATAAGTGGCGGCAGCCGCGGCTTGGGACTGAAAGTACGAAAGCTTAATTTCCACATACGGCACATGCACCCGATAGCCCACTTCCAGGCCACTGCCTTCTACCAGGGGTTCGACGATCTTCGCGACTTGGTTTTCTCCTAGGCCCAGAAGATCCCACGCTTGGGTCTTGTGAAGGTCCAATTGCTGGGTGAGCTTTTGAAGCTGGCTCACGACATGATCTTTCCAAACAGCCTCGATCTCTCGTGGGGGTCCCGGTAGGGCCCAAAGATGGGTCGAGCCTGCGTGAAGATAGAAGGCGTTTGCCGTGCCTTGAGCATTATCAAGAATTTGCGCGCGTTCGGGGAAGAAGCATTGCTGCCTTTGGAAGTCGTGGACTGGAAAACCTCGACTCGTCAGACGATCGACCACTTTTTTCCACGAGCTTTCATCAAATTGAAGTTTCTGCTGAGCCCATTCCGTGATGAGATCCCGAGTGAAATCGTCAGAGGTCGGTCCCAGGCCACCGGTCACAAAGACGAGCTCTCCTTGCTGCACGCAAAGCTTGAGCGCTTGGCGAATCAGGTTGCGATCATCGGGAACTGTCAAATGCAGGTTTGTGAGGAGTCCCAGCGCCTTCAGTTGGGCGGATAACCATGAGGCGTTGCTGTTCGTGATCTGTCCCGTGGTTAGCTCGGTTCCGACGGCAAGAATTGTGGCCTTCATATTCCTAGTTGTGGCGTGATTCCGAGAGCTTTCCAAGTGCTATGCGCCATGTCAAATTTTCCTTGAGTTTTGATTCTAAAGTGGTCTACACAGAGAATCATTCCAGCGAGGTAACACAGATGTCATCCTACAAGGACTTTGATCTCTTCAATCCGACTCCTGAGCATGCCCTTCTTCGAGAAACTCTGCAGTCTTTTGTGAAGTCCGAGGTCGAACCTCAGGCTCATGAATTCGACAAAAAAGAAATGTTCAATCTTCCGCTCTTTCGAAAATTGGGAGAGCTGGGACTTTTGGGCATCACGGTTCCTGAGGCCTATCGCGGCGCTGGAATGGATGCGACCGCGGCGGTGTTGGTTCATGAAGAGCTTTCGGCCAGCGACCCGGGGTTGTGTTTAGCGTACCTCGCGCACTCGATGCTGATCGTAAACAACTTGGCTGTGAATGGCAGCGAAGAGCAAAAGAAAAAATATCTTCCCCCCTTGTGCACGGGCGAGTGGGTGGGAGCCATGGCCATGAGCGAACCCGCAGTTGGAACCGACGTTTTGGGAATGCAGACGACAGCGGTCAAGAAAAATGACCGCTACAATCTGACCGGTCGCAAAATGTGGATCACCAACGGGACTGTTGATAACAACCGCACGCCCTGCGATCTTGTGCTGGTTTACGCAAAGACCGGAGAAAAAAACGGCCGCGCCTTGGTTTCCACTTTCTTAGTTGAAAAGGGTTTCAAGGGATTCGAAGTGGGTCAGAAGATCCAAGATAAACTGGGCATGCGCGCTTCGAATACGGCCGAACTTGTTTTTCAAGACTGTGAGGTTCCCCTGACTCATTTGATTGGTCATGAAGGGGATTCCATGCTGCACATGATGCGCAATCTCGAAATTGAGCGCTTAACACTGGCTGCGATGTCCTTGGGGATTGCGCGGCGATCTCTTGAAATCATGAATCGCTACGCTCAAGAGCGGGAAGCCTTCGGCAAATCTTTGAACCACTTTGGTCAGATTCAAAAGTACATTTCAGAATCCTATGCCGAGTACAAAGCGTGCCGCGCTTACGTCTACGAAGTGGCGCGGAAGTTGGATCTGAATGCCGAAGGCAACCGCCTGGATTCCGACGGTGCGAAGCTTGTGGCGACGACCATGGGAAAAAACATCGCCGATCGTGCGATCCAGACTTTGGGTGGTTACGGTTATGTGGGCGAGTATGTTGTCGAGCGCCTTTGGCGAGATGCGAAGCTCTTGGAAATTGGGGGCGGCACTCTTGAGGCACATCAGAAAAACATTGCTCGAGATCTGGCGCGCAATCCGGAGTTTCTTTACAAGTGAGCGTTTTTCCATTTTCGCCGGATCTTGACATCGCAACTGGGTTGAAAGCCCATTTCAGTTTGGTCAATCGCTGCGTAGGCCCCTTACTCACGCCCGAGCGACGAGAAAAAATTGAACGTGTGGTCGCGGGGCGAAACTTTGGTAACGCCGTCGTGCTCGAGGGAATTTACGATCGTGGAAATGTCAGCGCTGTCATGCGAACGGCCGAAGCTTTGGGCTTTGTGAATTTTCATGTCATTGAAACTCAAGAAAAGTTCAAAGAGGCCAATCGGGTGACCCAAGGCGCGGATAAGTGGACGGAAGTCATCAAGTGGAAAAAGACCCGAGACGCCGTCACCTATTTGAAATCAAAAGGCCATCGAATCGTGGTGACCTCGCTCGAGGCCGCGAAGCCGATCTCGGAGATCGACTGGACCACGCCCACGGCCCTTGTTCTTGGAAACGAAAAAGACGGAATCTCTCAAGAGATGTTGGAATTAAGCGATGAGCGAATCATCATTCCGATGAACGGCTTTGTGCAGAGTTTTAATATCTCGGTGGCGGGAGCGTTGAGTCTTTACCATATCTATTTGGATCGCACGCAAAAACTGGGTCGTTGTGCCGATGTGACCGACGAGCAGAAAGAGATTCTGAAGGCTCTCTATGCCATGCGGACCCAGGAGTCCGCTGAGCAAGTCCTGCGACGTGTTTTAACACAACAGACGTAAGCCCAAGCCCCAAAGATGTGACGCCAATTTCTGCTGGAGAAGGCTGAAAATCCGAACTCTCTTTTTGGCAGAGCTCTTGCACCCTTCAAACATGAGCAGTGAAAAGAGTCTCGCAATTGAGGCGTGGCTTTTCATTCGATAGGAACTCAAAAACAAGGAGTGTTTATGAACATAAAAAAGTTTACTTTTTGGGCGGGTGTGGCCTTTATAGCCGCGGGAATTTTGGGTTTCATACCGGGGATCCTACAGCCACCGCATACAACGGATCCGAATCTAGCTGTTGAAGCGGCCCATGGTCGACTGTTTGGACTTTTCCCTGTGAATGCCTTGCACAATCTTGTGCATCTGGCCTTAGGGGTTTGGGCGATTCTGGCCTCGAAGGATGTGGCGTCTTCACGAGCCTACTGTCGGATCTCAGCTGTGCTCTACGGGGTTCTTGCGATTTTCGGGCTCTTCCCTAATCTTAACACGCTCTTTGGACTGGCGCCGCTGTATGGTCATGACGTGTGGTTGCATATCCTGTTTGTGATCCCACTGGCTTACTACGGATACGTTCGAAGCGAAGGCCCTGTTCGCATGAGTCGCCCCGGCGCAACGGTCTAAAGACCGTTTCCGCTTGCGAGTCTACGAGTAGAGTTTTCGTAAAGGCATTGAGAATTTACCGGGAGCGTAGGACGACAAGCGCTCTCGGTAAATCGCTTGAGAGGTCTTCTCCTGATTGGCGTAGGAGGCATAGGGAAAGATGGCGATGCCCCCTCGGGGCGTAAATTCACCCAGGACCTCAAGATATCTTGGCTGAAGCACCTCAACAAGATCATCGCAAATGGTCTGCACGCAGTCTTCGTGAAAATCCCCATGATTTCGGAATGAAAAGAGATAGAGCTTGAGAGACTTGCTTTCCACCATCTTCTGATCCGCAATATAGTTGATAAAAATCTTCGCAAAATCGGGCTGGCCTGTTTTAGGGCACAACGAGGTGAACTCGGTGCAAACCAGACTTGTCCACGCGATTTTCCCAGGATTCTTGTTGGCAAACGCCTCGAGAAGATCGGGAGAATAAGTGTTCGCGTACTCTGTCTTCGATCGGCCTAATTTGAAATCTTTAAGTTCTTGTAACGAGCGACCCGGTTTCGATTTTTTCATGGTTTTCCATCTATAGTCGAGCGGCGGCGGACGATCAAGGATTTCATCAAGGGCGTTTCGTGGGGCAACTCGAAATCAGGGGCCGGGCCTGGTGCCGGAAGCACGTCGATGCCGTAAAGGTTTCGATAGGCAAAGACCTGTTTCTGCAAATCCGCGAGATCCCAACCCTCGTAGTTTGTCGAGAGCAAGATCTCACCACCCGGAACCAAGCACTTCAAACAGGATTCGAGTAATTCTGGCAAATGCTTATGAATCTGAAAGGTCCCCTCTTTTGAGCGTCCCAAAGACGGGGGATCACAAATGATCAGATCAAAGCGACGATTCTTTTTAATGCACGACTTCAGAAAAAACAAACAGTCGGCTTCCCAAAACTGATGCTCGTTTTGCTCGAGATTCAAATTGTTCAGAAGAAAATTTTCTTTTGCCCACTGAAGATAAGCGGAACTTGCATCCACCGAACAGGTCTCTGTGGCGCCACCCAGGGCGGCCCCTACCGAGAACCCACCGGTGTAGCAAAAAAGATTGAGCACGCGCTTGCCGCTGGAGTGTTCGCGAACCCACTTGCGATTTTGACGTTGATCCAGAAAAAGCCCCGGGGACAAACCTTGGTCGGCCCGAAATTGAAAATGAACGCCATTCTCGTCAGCCGTCCACCGCTTTTCCGGTTGACCAAGCGACCAGATGTTCGAGCTCTCACCCTTCGCGCCTCGATTGATCATCTGACGAATCCACACTTCTTTTCCGAGTGTCCTTCGAAGAGTTTCGAAACGTTCAAGATCAACTTTTTCGGGGGCCTCATCCTTGTACCAATAGACCCAAAGGTGTCCGCCAAACTGATCGATGCGGTAGTGTGGGACTTCCAAATGAGACCAGCGCAGACACTCAAGATTCGAGTTGCTGATTTGAAGCAGAGTCGTCCGCCGCCATAGGCTTTCAAAAAGTTCAAGATCCTGTTCCGGAAGATCTTTAATCCACACCGGTTGGGGAGCGAGATGGTGATATTGGACTCCCTCGTCGGTGAAGCTCAACTCGGCTGAATGCAAGCACAGTCGGTAGAACTTCTGACCGCCGTGCTCCAGGTCTCCGAGGACTGGAATTCCTCCGTCCTGGGCGTGAAGTCGGATTTGGTGCGGTTTTCCGGTTTCAGGAAAGGCCTCCCAGAGAAAATACTTTCCAACCTGATTCAAGAAGCGAAATCGTGTCTTTGAATTGGGTGTCGAACTGTTCCGATCGCTGGCCGGCAGATTTCCATCCTTAAAGATCAGTGACTGAATCTCGAACTCTGCTTTTTTCGATTCCTTTGTTGTCAGAAAAACGTAGCGCTTTTTGACTTGATAGTTTTCAAAAAGTTTTGAAAGGCGAGCGGCTGACACGGGATCGGTGGCAAAAACAAGAGCTCCCGAAGTCCCTTTGTCCAAACGACTGGCGATGTAGAGTTTGTGGCCCAGCTCTTTTTCGTAGAGCTCGACCAAGCCGGGCTTGCCTGCGTCAGGAGCATGGGTGTTAAGTCCCGAAATCTTGTCAATGAAAACAAAGGGGCCTTCACGATAGAATTTCAGTTTGAGAGATGACTCACCCATAGTATATAAGAATTCTAGTTTGCGAAGGGAGACGTTGTCATGAAAATTCAGTCAACACAAGCTCGTCAGGTCTTAAACTTTGGATGGATTTCTCAAATCCGAAATCAGGGTGGGCGCGCTCTGAAGTTGGCGCTTTTGCTAAGCGTTGGATCTCTTTTAATCGGTTGCGGAATCCAATCGATTCCTCAAGCGAAAAACCGCGTCGAGGCCTCGTTGGCGGAGACTACCAACCAGTACAAGCGTCGAGCTGATTTGATTCCCAATCTTGTGAATGCCGTGAAGGGCTATGCCAAGCATGAAAAAGAAACTCTAACTGCGGTCACCGAAGCCCGCGCCAAAGCCACAAGTATCAGTTTGGACCCGGCGCAAGCGACACCCGCCCAAATTCAAGCCTACTCGCAAGCCCAGGGGCAGCTCTCGCAAGCTTTGGGGCGATTAATGATGATTACGGAAAACTATCCCAATTTGAAAGCGGATACTCAGTTCCGAGATCTTCAGGCTCAGCTGGAGGGAACCGAAAATCGCATCACGGTCGCGCGAAACCGTTACATCGAATCGATTCGCGAATTCAACGACCTGGTATCGGTTCCTCCGACAAGCTTCACAAATTCTTTGTTCTACAAGTACGATAAGATGCCTCAGTGGGATGTTTCAGAAGCTGAACGCGGCACGGTTGATAAGGCCCCCGAAGTTAAATTCTGATGTTTTCACATTTCGCTCTCGTTTTTCTTAGCTGTCTTGTTTTCTCAACTGCGAGGGCGATTGATTTTAAAGTTCCTTGGCTGAGTGGACCCGTGGTGGATGAGCTCGGAGTTCTGTCCGCCTCCCAAAGGCAGCAGCTCGAAGGGCAGATTCGAAGTTTTCATGAAAAAGGGATTGCGCAAGTCCAAGTGTTTGTAACGCAATCTCTGCAAGATCTTCCGATTGAAAAGGCCTCGATCGATATTGTCGACCAGTGGAAACTGGGATCGGCAGAAAAGGATAATGGCGTTCTTTTTCTGATTGCCCCTCGAGAAAGAAAAGTTCGCATCGAAGTCGGCCAGGGTCTCGAGGGCGTCCTTCCAGACATCTACACCAAGCGTATTAACGAGGATGTCGTTCTGCCTCATTTTAAGCGCGGGGACCTGGCTCAGGGAATTCTCGTGGGCACTCAAGCCATTCTTTCTGTTCTCAGCCGCGAAAATGTGGGTGAGCTCGAGAAGTATCAACCCGAACGTTCGGGTTCGCGAGGCGTGCAGCTTCCGATCTGGTTGATCATTGTCATGTGGATTCTGATCATGATTCTCACCCGTGGTGGCGGTGGCGGCGGTCGCCGGCGCCTTCGGGGCGGAGTGTGGACCGGCGGTGCCGCTGGTTGGGGCGGCGGCTTTGGTGGAGGTTTCGGCGGCGGAGGCGGCTGGTCCGGAGGGGGTGGTGGTTTCAGCGGAGGAGGGTCATCAAGCTCATGGTAAACTCAACGACACAACTTCCTTCTTGGGTCCAAGGTCTTCTGACAGTTGAGCAGGTCCAGCGCCTGTCAGATTTGGTAGCACAGGCCGAATCACAAACCAGCGGCGAGATTGTCCCCGTCTTGGTCCATCGCTCTTCAGCCGTGGGCCATGTGCGCTGGATTTTGATCGGATTTTTAACGGTTGTTTTTCTCGTGGCTGAGGCCCTCTATTCCCAGTGGAGCTGGGGGTGGCATTGGACCTGGCTTCCTCCCATCGCCTTTCTTGCGATCGTGGTCATCTCGGGTCCTATCAGTCGCTGGGACTGGGTCCAACGGCTTTTGACCAGTCAAGCGGATGAAGATTTTCAAGTGACTCAAAGGGCGGAGCTTGAATTCTACCGCTCGCACATCAAGAAGACTTTAGGGGGAACGGGAATCCTGATTTTCGTTTCGTGGATGGAGAGAAGGGCTGTCATCTTAGCGGATGAGGGCATCGCCCAGCACTATCCACCGGAAACCTGGGATGAGGTTGTCGAGGCCATGACCCAGGAGTTTCGGCAGGGACACGTCGAAAAGGCCTTTGAGGTCGGCATTCGACGTTGCGGAGAGATTCTCAAAGTCCACTTAACGCCAAAGTCGGATGATCGAAATGAGCTTCACAATCGTCTGGTGATCGGGCCCTAGCGCCCTCTTGAACGGAACCTTTTCCTACTTTGAGGGCGAACCTGAGGGGCTTTTCTGCTGAGTTTTGCTTGGCGTCACGCCGCGGGCTGGGGGGCAAGCTTTCTGATTGCCGAAAGCTTTCGAAATGTGTTTAAAAAGAGTGTTATTTCCGAACGTGCGGCCGTAGCTCAGCTGGATAGAGTACTTGGCTTCGAACCAAGGTGTCGGGAGTTCGAATCTCTCCGGCCGCACCAATTATAACAAGTCTTGCGATCCCCTTAAAGGCCTTCTAGGCGCGGATAACGACCTCAAATCGACGTCACGGACCCAGCGCTTGACGGCCCCGAGAAGCGTCCCCAGACTCGTATCTGGTGGAGTTCACATGAAAACTGTCCTTTTCGTTTGCATGGTCTTTTTTCTCTCCGTAAAAGCGGGGGCGAACATTCAGTTTCAGCTGCACTACTCGCCCCTCTCAAATTTGGTTTATCAACTTGATTGTTTGAGCCATCAGCTAAGCCGCTGCAGTCGACAAACGTATCAAGACTTGTGGGATCGGAATTTCATCAAAGACAAAGAGGATCACGAAAAAATCAAACAGTGGGGCGAGCTGATCAGCCGCTATGGGAAGTGGCTGGAGTTTGAAGAAACGAGCCAGTCCTCGGTGCCTGGAAGCCATGAAGGCGTTCGACTATCCACTAAAATTCGAATTGCCTCGTTTCAGTCGATGACCCCGACGGAGTATTTTTCGCGGCTTGACTTGGTTGTTCTTCCGAAAGATCGGCTGAAGTTTGAGCAAATCGTTCGCCATTTTTATCCCCGCTTTGAACGCTGGTGGAAGACGACGGCCCTCTCTCACGGGCGTAGTTTCCAGAAGGGCACGGAACAGTTTCTCAAGGGGCCTGATATCGCGACGAAAATTAGACAGTTTGCCCATTTTTATTCGTCCAAACTTCCCGACAACTATACTGTGCACTTTAGCCTTTTCTATCGTCCCAAGTCGAATGAGCCGACCAGTGGGCAGCAGATTGAGAACTACTCGATCTCAGAGTTTCTTTCGGACGAAAAACCCGTTGAGCGCTTGGACGTCATCATCCATGAGCTCTGCCATTTCTTCTTCGAGAACGGAGCCGATGGCAAGTTTGCGGGTTTGCAACAAAGCTTCGCCAACACCGGAAAAATCGGGTCGCGAGCAGCCTACAATCTGTTGAATGAGGCCCTAGCGACTGCGTTTGGAAATGGCATGATCAATAAGCTTAAGATGAAAAAGGAGAAGTGGGAAAAATACTCTGCGAAGGATCAGTCTTTTTATAATAATCCCCATATCGACAAAGCGGCCAAGTCCATTCTTCCTTGGATCGAGAAATGGATCACTGAGGGGAAGACTCTCTACGATCCCGGTTTTGTTGAAAACTATCTCGCGTCGCTTGAAAAGGCGATAGGCGCCGAGCTCACGTCACCCCGGCTGGTTTTGAATGAATTTGTTTTGGTGGCGGATAATGGTTACAACAGCAAGTTTCGCGATCAAGTTCGAAAAGTGATTCGCCCTTCGTCGATGTTTACCTCGGAAGGGGAGTGGTCCGACGAACTTCTTCTTAGGACTTACCAAGACAAGGCGAACTACAGCACGCTTTTGATTGTTCATCCCGCAAATCTCAACGAGCTCCGTGACAAGGGAATCTTAACTGGCGAAGACTTTGATCGAATCAAAAGCCACTTCGGGAAAAGCGAACAAATTCTTTTTTCATTTCGTCGGGCGCCGACGGTCCCAGGCTACCTGATTGTGGCTCGTTCGTATGAGAAAGCTCTCGAATTGGTCGACAAGCTCGTGTCCCTCAAGGAGGGATTTGAGGGCCTTTATCCAGGCCCTCAGTAAACTGATTTTTTACTTTCGTGTGCAGCGAAGATCTGTGATGTCGTCGAGCGCTTCTCCGTCTTCCAAAGATTTCAGAGACGCGTTTGCGAGCAACTGAGAGCCTTGTGAACGCACGTTGAGAGTGATCTGCACCGTGTAGAGCTGTCCTCGAATCGTATAACAATTCTGGCAGCGAGCCGGCACGATTTGAACGTTCGTCAGCTCAAGGCCTTCATCCCGAAGTTCGGGGGTCGGATCTGTCTGCCAGAATCGCTTCGCTTTCAGATTCACCGCAAAAAGAACACCCGTATTCTCGCAAAGGATGTTGGCGCCTTGAATGGGCGTCGTTTGAAGTCCCTGAGTCACATCCGGTCCTGCAAAAGCAGAGGCCGCAACTAAAAGCGCGCTAAGAACGATTGCTTTCATAGAATGTCTCCTTCGTTTCGTGGAAAATCCAAAACTTTCAGGGATCTTAGCGATCCCGACCTTAGAAGGAAAGGACTCTGAAAAGAATTCATCGGGCTGCGGTGCGGGGTGAACCCTAGCGTCAGCCCTTACCGAGGGGCCTGTTCGTTCCGAGGGGTTGAAGACAGGCGGAGTCGCTTTTTGATGGCTTGGATTCGAAGATAAGACTTACGAAGTTGATCCAGACTGAGCTCGTTGCGCTCAACCGCCTTTGTCACAAGTTCGATCACTCGGGGAACAACATCCTCTTCATAACGCAGCATATTTCCGAAGATCAAAACGTCGGATCCGGCCTTCAGCGGGCGAAGGGCAGAGTCCTCGAAGCTGTAGTTGTCTCGAATTGCGGCCATTTGCAGGTCATCGGTGACAATGATTCCGTTGTATTTCATCTTGTCACGCAGCAGATCCGTGATGATCTTTTTTGACATCGAGGCAGGCCAGTCCGCATCCAGGTCCCGATGGAAGACGTGAGAAATCATGACGCTGTCAGCTCGATTCCTATCGATGAGCTTTTGAAAAGGAATAAGTTCCTCAGGGGCCCAAGTTGTCGTCACGTCCGTAAAGCCCAAGTGTGAATCTTGGCGCGAGCTTCCGTGTCCGGGAAAATGTTTGATTGAAGTGAGGACACCCCGATCGCGATGGCCGACAATAAACTCTTCACTCATCTGAGCGACGGCGATGGGGTCGGCTGAAAAGGCTCGGCGGACCTTCGCGATAATCGGGTTCTCAGGGTTGCTGGCCAAGTCGACGACGGGAGCAAAGTTCCAATTAAATCCGTGATCGCGCAGTGTCTGCGCCATCGAGCGAGAGGACTCGAGGATCGCCGTTGGATCTTGCTGGCGCCGCTGCGAAAGTTCAAGTGCCGACGAGGCTGCTGGAAAGCCCCAGCGCGGCTTCAAGCGTTGAACCAATCCGCCTTCTTGGTCAACCGTGATGAAAAGCGGAGTTTTTGCAAAACTCTGCAGCTGTTGATTCAAGGTTTTGACTTGAGGACCATTTAAAATATTTCGATCAAATGTACGGGTGGGGTAGTCGTAATCAAAAAGTATGACGCCGCCCAAATTGTAATGTTGAATGTCGCGAACAATGATGTGATCTTTATCGACACTTAAGCCTCGAAAACCGACGATCAACATCTGCCCGACGTATTTACGGACTCGCTTTTCGATCCAGGCGTTGCCTGGGGCCTCACTGGCTTGGGCCAGCGAGGTCAATAAAATAAGCAATCCCAAGAGGGTTCGGCTCAGAAAACGTGTCGCTTGAATCATGGGGTATTCCAGGTGCAAGACGTGCCAATTCAAGACTTGATCTGGGAAGAAATCTATCGACTCTAGAAGAGCCCAAGATGATCAGGATTTCGACAGCGGGGTGCCCGTTTTTGGAATTGAGTAGGTCTGGAATTTTCCTTCGGGCTCTAGCGCTTGCGGAGTTCGGCGCGAAGTTCCTTTTGCATCATTTCTTGAAGTTCCGATGTGATTTCATGGACGAGCTCTCGGTCTTCGCTGCTGTTGGATTTGTAGGGCAGCTGGATAGGTGGCAAGAACTTGATCTTCCACTTCGCTGGAAGAGGGATCACGTTCAGCGGCAACGGAAGGATCGGGCCGCGCAAGAACTTTGCAAATTTTAGAGTGCTCAGATTGATGTGGGTTTCTTCGGCCCCGATGATCAGGGTCGGAACAATCACGGCTTTCGTCTGAAGGGCCATTCTGACAAAGCCGCGACGGAATTCCTGCAGCTGGTACATCTTGGTCGAAGGTTTAAAGTTTCCATGCTCACCTTCGGGGAACAGCACGATCATGTGCTTTTTCTTCAGATATTTAATCCCATTCTCATAGGTGGCCTCGATGAAGCCCATCTTCTGGGCCGGAAGGGCCGTAGTCGGTGTCAAAAACCAAAGATGATGAGTCAAGACACTGGGAACCCGCCGAGTCTCTGTTAAGAGAACATGACTGAGGACAATGGCGTCGAACCCGCTAAAGCCGGAATGGTTGGGGGCAATGATGACGGGGCCATGGGGCGGGATGTGCTCCAGCCCCTCAATTTCAAGACGAAAGTATTTGCGGAGAATTTCCCCCAGAAAGCGGGGGAAGACCTTAAACAGAAGAGAGTTGTAGTCCAACTGCCGAAGCCCGAAGACCTTTTCGTTGGCTTTTTTCCACAGATCCATATCGCCTCGCACTACAAAACTGACTATCCTGTTTTCGTAAAATAGATCATGATGATGGATATGTCCAACTACATCCTCACGATTGATCAAGGAACAACAAGTTCGCGGGTCGCCCTTATCAATTCACAAGGTCAGTGGTTAGCGGATGGGCAGCGACCCTTTCGCCAGTTTTATCCTCAGCCCGGCTGGGTCGAGCATGATGCCGAAGAGATTTGGCAAAGTGTTTTAGACTCCTTGAAAGAGTGTTTGCAGAACTCACAGGTGCAGACCGCCGACATCAGGACAATCGGAATCACCAATCAGCGTGAAACGGTTTTGATGTGGGATCGGAAAACCGGCAAGCCCCTGCATCCAGCGATTGTCTGGCAATGTCGACGAACGCAGGATCTCTGCGAAAAACTGAAGCGCCAAAAGAAGGAAAAAATCTTTAAGTCCAAGGCGGGGTTGGTTCTTGACCCTTATTTTTCCGGAACCAAGATCAAGTGGCTTCTGGACAAGGTTCCTGGGGCGCGAAAGCGAGCCGAGGCAGGCGAGATTGCCATCGGAACCATCGACTCATGGCTTCTTTGGAAGTTGACGGGGGGCCGGGCTCATCGAACAGATGTGAGCAATGCCTCGCGTACGCTCTTGATGAATCTTAAAACCTTGAACTGGGACCCGGAGCTGCTCAAAATTCTACAAGTGCCACCCCAAGTTCTACCTGAGATTCAAGCTTCGAACGCTCTGTTTGGTCAGACCCTGAAAGTGCCGGGCCTTCCCGACGGTCTGCCGATTCATGCGATGATTGGGGATCAGCAGTCCGCTTTGTTTGGCCAGAATTGTTTTCGCCCCGGAGAAGCCAAATGCACTTTTGGCACGGGAAGTTTCCTGCTCCTGAATATCGGTCAGACCCCGAAACCCTCACGGTCGGGATGTTTGACGACTGTGGCTTGGAAACTGAACAATCAAAAAGCTGTTTATGCCTATGAAGGCAGTGCTTTCATTTGCGGAGCTGCGGTCCAGTGGCTTCGAGATGGTCTTGGACTTTTTGAGAAGAGCGGCGATGTCGAGGCGCTGGCCGCAAGTGTCCCGTCGTCCGAGGGCGTGGAGTTTGTCCCGGCGCTAACGGGTCTAGGCGCTCCTCACTGGCGTCCAGAAGCTCGCGGTGTGATCACGGGCCTGACCCGAGGAACCACGAAGGCGCATATCGCTCGCGCGACCCTCGAGGCGATGGCTTTGCAGAATGCCGATCTTCTTTTGGCGATGAAAAAAGACATCGGACGACCTTTGCGAAAAGTCCGTGTGGATGGCGGAGCCTCGCGGAACAATCTGTTGATGCAGATTCAGGCGGATTATTTGGATCTTGTTGTCGAACGGCCTCGAGTTTTTGAAACAACCGCACTGGGAGCCGCCTTGATGGCTGGCCTTGGAGCGGGTCTTTTCAAAGATTTGTCGGAAATTGAAAAAGTTTGGCAAAAAGACACGGAATTCCAACCTAAAATGAAGGCGGCCGCGCGAAAGCAGCGCCAGCAGCATTGGCTGAAAGCGGTTGAACGAGCATGAAGCGCGAAATTTTTCAAAAGGTCTCACAAAGCGAAAGACGACGGCTTTTTCAAGAAGCCCTCCAGCAGAAGCTTCTTTTTCACTCGAAGGGTGACGCCGAAGAAGTGGTCACTCTCGTTCTGACCGAGTACTACGAAGATAAACTTTTGGTCTTTGAGTACGCTCAAGGTTCCCCTCAGTTTAAGGGAATTCAAAGCGCGGTCATGAACTTTGCGGTGGCACCCGATCGTTACTTTTTCCAAACCCAAGTCGAAGCGTTTCAGAACCGCGTGATGGTTAATGCCGATCTTGAAGTCTTCATTCTTCAGCGAAGAAAAACTCCACGCGTGGATTTTCCAGAGGACTTTTCTGCGCAAGCCAATATCACACAGCATGCGCAACGACCTTGTTGGCATACTTGCAAGATGTTGGATTTCAGCAGTGGCGGTTGCCGGCTTCGCTATGCCGCGGATCTGCCGCCATTCAAAATGGGCGACTCACTTAAGCTGGTGTTGCATCTTTCTTATCGCCGACCGCTTGAGCTCGAGGCTGTGATTCGACATCATGTCGCGGATCCCGCCAACAGTTCTCAAGTTTTCGGAGTTCAGTTCGTTTTACCGAACGCGATTCTAGAGAATAAACTTTTTGTCACTTTTCTTGATGTTCAAAGAGAGCTCTTCAGCAAGTGGTCTACTTGATCTTTTGATTCATGTTTTTTAGACGTGCGATGAAGGACTTCATCATGCTCGACGCCCAAATGGGCAGTTCGCTCAGCAGTTGCTGATAACCTTCTTCAGAAACCTTAACCAGAACAACATCGGTCAAGGCCTTCGCAGAGGCCGAGCGAGGAGCCCCATCGAGGAGTGCGAATTCGCCGAAAGCTTCTCCTTGGGTCACGCTGAAAATCTCGACATGCTCGCCGCTAGCTTTCTTCGTGAAGATTTGAACTTCACCTTTTTCAACAATGTAAAAGTGTCGCTCCTGATCGCCTTCAAGAAAAATATAATCCCCAGCGCGATAGGCGACTTTCTGAATGGCATCTGTTGAAGAAGGCATGAATCACCGCAAATCTTGAATGTTCTTAATGAAAACAAGTTCAGAATCTCGCGAAAGTTTCACGTCTTTCAAGTGTTTTTTGTTGGCAGCCGGTAAGTAGTACTGCTTAAAGCCCAATTTTTCCGCCTCGCGAATCCGCAGATCTGCGAAGGGAACTCCTCGAACTTCTCCCGTCAGTCCGACCTCACCGAAATAGAGACTCGACCTATGGAGAGGTTGGTTCGAAGCCGTGCTCAAGAGCGAAGCGACGACCGAAAGATCACTTGCGGTCTCGATAAGCCGAAGTCCCCCGACAACATTGATAAAGATATCTTGAGAGGCAAGTTTAACTCCAAGATGTCGATCCAAAACAGCCGAAAGCATATGCAGTCGGTTCGTATCAATTCCCAAGGCGGTCCTTCGGGGATTCGCCATCTGAGTCGAAAGAGTCAGAGCCTGCACCTCGCAAAGCAAAGGACGACTCCCTTCCATTGAGGCAAAGACGGAGGAGCCAACAAGATTCTGGCCGCGTTCCTGCAAGAAAAGCTCAGACGGATTTTTGACCTCTTCAAGGCCCGCTCCGCTCATCTGAAAGACTCCTAATTCTTGTGCGGGACCGAAACGATTCTTCAGGCTTCGCAGCAGTCGATACTGATACGAGTGATCGCCTTCAAACGAAAGCACGCAGTCCACCATATGTTCAAGAACTTTGGGGCCCGCAATCGAGCCCTCTTTGGTGATGTGGCCGACCAGAATGATCGCCACTTGATCACGCTTCGCCACCTGCAAAAGTTGGTTGGCGCATTCGCGAACTTGAGTGACGGACCCGGGAGCAGACTCAAGATCGGGAAGGTAGACGGTCTGAATCGAATCGATCACAACAATTTTGGGATGACGATTCTGAATCATATCCAGAATCTCAGGTAAAGAGTTTGAACTCGCCACTTCGACATACGAGGATTTTAAGCCCAGACGATGAGCCCGAGAGGCCGTTTGCGAAACACTTTCTTCGCCCGAAACATATAAGAGTTTTTGTTCCTGCTGGGCCAAGCCCGCCGACATCTGCAAGAGAAGTGTAGATTTTCCAATTCCGGGAGCGCCCCCCAAGAGAACAAAACTTCCTTCCACCAACCCGCCACCCAGGACTCGATCAAGCTCTTCCAGGTGTGTTGAGTGGCGAACAAGAGGGCGATCCGCAGGACTTAGATCGAGCGTCGTGATGTCGCTCGCTGTAGACTGATGTCGGACCCAGCCTCGACCCGCAGTCGGTTGCACGTCGCGTTCCTCGACGAGGGAATTCCAGGCTCCGCAATCCGAGCATTTTCCTTCCCAGCGAGGTTTTTTAGCGCCACATTCTTGGCAGACAAAAACAGTTTTAAGCTTCGATTTTACCATGATCTTTCGCTATCATGAGACGACGGGCCTTACAATTCAAAAGCGGAGTTCAAAAGCGGATGAAAAAGGGATTTTGCATTCTTCTTCTCCTGTCCTCACTTCGGACACAGGCGGTCACTGAAGAGGGTGAGTTTTATTGGTTTAAGAGGGGAATTGGTCAGTTTGAAGATGCCTCTTATGAAAAGGCCTTCGAGAGCTTTTCTCAGGCGCTAGAAAAGGCGGATAAACTTCAGGATTACTCTCGTTTTTTCAGAGCCAAATCGGCCATCGAGATTAAGAAGTGGGAAGAGGCTCAGAAGGATTTGCTAAATATCAGCGTTCAGGAGTCCCACTTTAAGCTAACGCTGGAATCCCGCCTTCTTCTTGCCAATGTGTACTTTGAATTAAAAAAGCCCCAACTGGTAAAGCCTCTGTTTATCAAACTTCTTCGGCGCGTTCGGCGAACAGAAGATGAACCGCAGGTTCTGTTGACTCTAGCGAAAGCCGAGCGACTGGCCGAAGCGGGCCGCGGCTGTCGTTATCTTGTCGAACTCTACAAGAGATTTCCGGATTTTTCTGAAGTGAAACACTGGGATGCCGATCTGGATAAAAATGAGTTTTTAGGTGAACCCACGCAATGCTCGTACGACATTGAAGATTTTCGCTCACGCATGAGAGCCTTACTGTGGGCGGGCTTGGATCAGAAGGCTTATTCCGAGATGATTTTGGTGGCGGGACGCTTGAAAGAGGTCAATTCCACTTTATCCGATGTCATTCGTTCTCAGTTCCACTTGCAAGAAGGGGATGTCACAAAGGCCTACGATCTTTTAAAGCCGCACCTTGAGACGAATCTTCGAGACGCGGAATTTGTTCTGAACTTTGCTTCGACGGCCTCGCGAGCGGGAGATAGCTCGACCGCGATGGGGGCCTATCTGCATGTGGCCCGAAATTTCGGAAAATCAAAGTTTGCTCAACGAGCTCAGTTCTTGTCCGCCGTTTTGAGTTATCAGTTTCAAGATTACGACGGAGCCGAAAAGCGTTTTTCTGAATTCGCCGAGCTGTATCCGCGAACGTCCTTAGCGCGTGAAGTTCGTTGGCATTTGGCGTGGCTTGACTGCATGAGAGAAGATTTCGAAAGATCGATCGCTCGCTTTAAGGATCTTGTGAAAAAGAACGCAAGATCGACCTCGGCTGTGCAGCGCTATGAATACTGGCTTGCTATGAGCTACCTGAAATCAGGTAAGCCTCAAAAGGCCCAGCCTCTTTTTCAAAAATTGGCTTCGGATCCTTTGCGCAGTTATTATGCCCTGGCCGCTCAGGGCCGCCTTGAGAAAATTCAAAGTAATCGCTCGGCCAAATCGACAATGCCGAGTGCGCGCTGGGCGTGGTCCGAATATATGACTCCTTCCATGGAGGGAACAGCTCCCGCCGTTGAAGAGACAGACGAAGAAGAGGCTTTCACGTCATTTGTGATCGATGAGGAAGAGCGAGATCTCGTTGAAGAAGAAACAAGTGCCGCTCCGACGGAAGAAGCCGAAGATCCCAATATTTCCGAAATCAAAACCGCCAAACTTGCGAAAAAATTCGAAACCGCGCAAGTTCTTCGCTCGCTTGGTTTAAACGAATGGGCGAAGTGGGAAAACTATTCCATCGAGCGAAGTACACGGAATAAAGAGTATTTGAAAGCCCTCATTCAAGAGTATCAGCGACAGGGACAATTTCATCGCTCTTCGCAGATCGCCCATCTAAAATTTCAAGACGAACGAAAGCGTTCGGGTTACTTGGGAGCTCGACTGTACTGGGAAGCTGCGTATCCAAAAGCCTTTGAAAAGTCCGTCGAAAAGTGGACTCGAAAAGAAAGTGTACCGGAAGAATTTGTCTGGGCCATCATGAAACAAGAATCCCAGTTTGAACGAGAAGCGATTTCGCCTGTGGGAGCCCTGGGCTTAATGCAGGTGATGCCAATGACCGGCTACAAAATGAGCCGGTTGCGCGGGCAGGATGACTTTACTCCTCAGCAGCTGCTGTCGGCCGATCCCGTCATTGAGATTGGAACCGCTTATTTGCGCCGCCTTCTAAAAAAGTTTGATCAGAACTACGGATTGGTTGCGGCGGCTTACAATGCGGGTCCCCACCGAGTGGACTTGTGGGTCGCCAACTTCGGATCATTATCGGCAGATGAGTTCATCGAGCATATTCCCTTTGCCGAAACTCGAAACTACGTGAAAAAGGTTCTCTCGAATATGCAGATTTATCGAGAGCTGTATGGCACTCAGAAAAAGCTGATGAACCCCTTAAGTGAGTCGTTTAGCTACAAGCTTAAGGGTCCTTTAAGTCTTAAAGAGGAGTGGGAGACACCCTGAAAACTCTAGCTCGTGTGGCCCTTTCAGCGGCCTTGAGTTTTTGTCTTGCTTTTGGCTTAGTGAAAATGATGCCGGGCCAGTTCGCGTCCGAAGAAACCCAACTGTCAGAGTCCTTTTCTCGAGCGCACCAATTCGAATTTTTCCCAATGGCCGGCGCCTACCTGCAAGGTGACTGGGGAAGTTCATGGGCCTTCCCGGGACAGTCGGTGATAGACTTGATTCTACAAGCCTTCAAAAAAACAAGCGGGCTTCAGCTGCTCGCCTTTCTTTTGATCACGGGGCTCTCGTTCCTCTTGAGTTCTTTAACTCTTCAGTCAAAAATTTTCAGCCAAAGTCTTCGTAAAATTCTTGCGGTAGGAGTGGCCCTGCCTCAGGTGATTTTGGCTCCGCTTGCGGTTTACATCTTGGTGTTGAAGATGGGCTGGGTCCCTTTACGTTTTGATGGCTCCTGGCAGGCTTACGGACTGGCGACTCTGTGCTTGGGCCTGCGACCGCTCTGTTTTTCGACAGGGCTTTTGACTCAAGCCTGGTCAAAGACTCAGTTTGAAGACTACTTTCGAGTGGCGCGTGGCAAAGGACTTTCCATGTTTCAAGCCTATTTGCGCCACGGCCTTAAGAACTCTTCTCTGACTTACCTTACGCAGCTGGGGCAAATTCTCGCGCAGCTTTTAACTGGCTCATTTTTGATTGAATCTCTTTTGGCTTATCCTGGGCTCGGTACTCTTTTTGTCGAAAGCCTTCGCGAGCGGGATTTGCCGGTTTTGATGGGAGTCGTTTTTGTTTATACCTGGCTGTACTTCCTGATTCAGGGGCTTGTCGAAAATCTGTATTTCAAACTTGAGCCACGAGCCCGCGAGGGACGTCAGCTATGAAGCCTTCTTGGCGTAAACCTGAAGCCCTGGCCCTCATCATCTTTGTTCTGATCGCGGCAAGTTTTGTTGTTTTCCCCAGCGACGAACTCACCGCTCGGTCCGATCAAGTTTTCTTGCCCCCCAGTGCTCAGCATTGGCTGGGGACCGATTCTCTGGGGCGAGACTATCTTTCACGAGTGCTGATGGGCTTTCGAATTTCCTTGATCGTGAGTGCCATCAGCTGCGCAGTTTCAGGAGTCATCGGAGGGCTTGTGGGGTCTTGGATTCAGCCGAACACTCATGGAGCCGGTTTTCTGGCAAGCCGAGCGCTTGATCTCATGCAAGGACTACCCAGCTTTATGATGATCGCGATTCTGATGCAGACGCGGTCACAGCCCAGCCTTTGGGAACTTGGATTCGTGATGGGTCTTTTTCACTGGCCGGCTTTAGCACGGCTCACTCAGTCTCAAGTTTTCAAAGTTCAGAATGAACCCTACATCGAGGCCGCCCGTGCGCTGGGCGCGGGACGATTCCATATTCTGCGGGTTCATGTTTGGCCTTCCTGCTTCGGTCTTTGGAAGGCGTGGCTGCTCTATCATTTGCCGACAGAGATCATGTTTGAAAGTTCGTTGAGCTTTTTGGGTTTCGGAGTGCAAGCCCCTGATGTGAGCTTGGGGCTTCTCATTCAAGAGTCTTGGCAGTATCTTTCGATCCGGCCGCTCTATTTGATTGTTCCTTCCCTCGTAATTATGGCGCTTGTCCTGCTTCTGCAACAAGGAAAAGCGGCCGGTCTTTTTGGAGCATCAGCACTTAGACATTGAAGCGGAAGAAAAGAACGTCTCCATCCTTCACGGTGTAGTCTTTACCTTCAAGGCGGTATTTTCCCGCGTCCTTGACGGCTTGCTCACTCTTCAGCTGAAAAAGATCTTCGCAGTGATAGGTTTCCGCACGGATAAAACCCTTTTCAAAATCAGTGTGGATCACGCCAGCTGCTTGAGGGGCCTTCATGCCTTTGCGAATCGTCCAGGCGCGGACTTCCTTTTCGCCAGCGGTGAAATACGTGTAAAGGCCAAGAAGCTTGTAGGCCTCACGAATCAAACGATTCAAGCCCGGTTCTTCCGCATTCATTGCAGAAAGAAACTCTTTGCGTTCTTCAGGCGGCAGTTGCGCAATCTCGGCTTCCATCGCGGAGCAAATCATAATGGTGGTGTTGCCCTCTTCAGCCGCTCGCTTTTCTACTTGTCGAACCCAGTCGTTTCCGCCGGCCGCAAAGTCCGTATCACTGACGTTGCAGGCGTAAAGCACAGGCTTCATCGAAAGCAAATGCAATTCGCGAACGATCGGCATCTCGGTGACGTCATCAAAGCTCACCGAGCGAGCCGGCTTTCCAGCCCCCAGTGCATCTTTCAGTTTTTTAAGCACTTCGTATTCCGCTTTGATTTTCTTATCAGCTGTGGACTGAGCGGTTTTGGCAATTTTTTGGTAGCGCTTATCGACTGTGTCTAAATCGGCCAGCATCAGCTCCATATTGATCACTTCCATATCGCGGAGGGGATCGACCGATCCCGAAACGTGGATGATGTTGGCGTCGTCAAAGCAGCGAACCACATGAACGATGGCATCCGTCTGTCGAATGTGCGACAGGAACTGGTTTCCCAATCCTTCACCTTGGCTTGCGCCCTTTACAATGCCCGCGATGTCCACAAACTCCATGGTGGTGGGGACCACATTTTGAGGTTTGATAAAAGAAGTAATCTTATCCAAGCGTGGGTCGGGGACCGTGACAACACCGACATTGGGATCAATCGTACAAAAAGGATAGTTCGCGGCCTCGGCCTTTGCGGATGTCAGGGCGTTGAACAGAGTGCTCTTGCCGACGTTGGGAAGTCCTACGATACCGACTTGTAATGCCATGACTGTTAACTCCTTTTTCTATGACTCAACTTTGGAATTGAAATTTGAGGCGGCTTTGTCGACGCCCGATTGCAGAATGGCTTCCAGAGCATCGCAGCTGCGCTCAAGGAAGGCGGGAAGTGTGTCCAGCTCACTCTTGGAAAAATTCTGAAGAACATAATCTGCCACACTCATCTCGGGGTTCGCCGGACGACCCACGCCCAATCGAAGGCGAGCATAATCATTCGAACCTAAAAGCTGAGAGATACTGCGGATTCCGTTATGACCCGCATGCCCTCGATTCTTGTGAATCTTGATGGCGCCGAAGGGCTGGTCGATTTCGTCATGGATGACGACTAAGTTTTGAAGCGGAATCTTATAGAAAGCGAGAGTGCTTTGTACGGCCTGCCCGGAAAGATTCATGTAAGTCTGAGGCTTCAAGAGAACTACTTTTTGGCCCTCAAATTCGAAGCTCACATGTTCGGATTGAGAATCTGATTTCCATCGAGAGCTCGGGACCCCCAAGGACTCCAACCAGAAATCCAGGCAGAGGAAACCAATATTGTGCCGATTCAGATGATACTTCGGCCCCGGATTTCCGAGCCCCACGACCAATTCCATAGAGCTGACAGGTACATGAGGTGCAACGCTGAGTCAATGAGCGCAGCAGGAGGGCCCTTGAAAACAAAAAAGCGATTCTGTTTCCAGAATCGCTTTTTGAAAGTTTCGAACTTTTTTTAGGACTACTTTTTCGCAGGAGCTGCAGGAGCAGCCTTGGCATCCTTTGCAGGAGCGGCGGCACCGGCTGCGGCACCAGCGGCAGGAGTCGCACCAGCAGCAGGAGCTGCAGTTGCGGTTGCGGCAGCTGCATCGGCTGCAGGAGTCGCAATAACTTCTTCTTCTTGAACGTTAACAACCGCAACGGTCAGATCAGGAGATGAAATTACGCGCATTTTTTCAGGGATCTTCAAGTCAGAAACGTGAAGAGCATCACCGACGCCCAGGTGGCTGATGTCAGCCGCGATGAAGTCAGGAATGTCGGCCGGAAGAACTTCGATTTCAATGGTACGGTTGACGACGTTCAAAAGACCGCCTTCCGCCAAACCAGCAGGTTTACCTTCCAAACGAATTTCAACAGAAACGCGAACTGTTTTGTTCAGATCAAGAGCAAAAAAGTCGACGTGCAAAGGTTGACGCGTCACGGGGTGAACGTCCACTTGCTTCATCAGAACCACTTTGCCGTTTGCCTTCGTATTTGAGCTCTTCAGGTTGAAGAGAGCATTCTCGTAAGCGCGAGTGTTGTATCGAAGAACGTCGTTTTGATTCACGAAAACATTCGTATTTTCAATAGCGCCGTAAACAACAGCCGGAATTTTCTTCTGAACGCGAAGACCGCGACTGATTCCTTTTCCTGTTTCTCGGGGTTCTACAGAGAGTTCAATTCTTGATTTCATAGGCCATGACCTCCTTTGGCTACTTCCTATTACTTTTTTCGCTCAAGTTGTTGTTAGGTTTGAAGCGCGGAATCAGTCAAAGAGCGAGCTGACTGAGTCGTTGCCGTGGATCCGTTTCATGGCTTCAGCGAGCACGGGGGCTACTGAAATCACTTCAATTTTTCCACTCTTCTTTGCGGCTTCACTCAAAGGGATCGAGTCGGTGACCAAAACTTTTTCGATCGGACTTTCCACCAAACGAGTGACAGCAGGCCCTGAAAGAACAGGGTGGCTGGCCACAGCGAACACTCGTTTTGCCCCATTCTTGACAAGACTGTCAACAGCTTGAGTCAAAGTTCCTGCCGTATCGATCATGTCATCCACGATGACAGCGGTTTTGTCTTTCACTTCCCCGATCAGGTGAAGGGCTTTTGCCTCATTGGGGCCGGAGCGTCGTTTGTCGATAATGGCCAGCGAGGCCTCGATTCGTTTGGCAAAAGCGCGAGTTCTTTCAACACCGCCCGCATCGGGGCTGACGGCCACGAACTCTTCCCCCGTTCCAAAATTTTCACGCCAGTAGCGCGCGAGGGTGGGGGTTGCGAACAGATGGTCCACGGGGACATTGAAGAATCCTTGGATTTGGGCGGCATGCAGATCCACCGAAACGACGCGGGTCGCGCCTGCGGTGACCAGCAGATCCGCGACAAGTTTGGCTGAGATCGGAGCTCGAGGGGCCACCTTGCGATCCTGACGCGCATAGCCATAATACGGAATCACGGCCGTAATCGAGCGGGCCGAGGCCCTTTTCAAGGCATCGAGAATGATAAAAAGCTCCATGGAGTTTTGATTCACAGGGGGACAGGTGCTTTGAATCACAAAGACATCTTTACCGCGAACACTCTCTTGAATCTCGACCTGAACTTCGCCGTCGGCGAAAGTGCTGATTTTAGTGTGGCCGAGCGGGATGCCCATCTCGCGGACGACTCTCAAGGCCAGTTCGGGGTTGGCGTTTCCTGTAAAAACTTTCAGGTTGTTCGCATCGAAATCTTGCGCTATCCCCATTTTGACCCCCGTGGCTTGCTGAGGGATTTCTACCAAAAATCGGGCGGCGGCGCTAGCGGCAAAATCCGCATTTTATCAGTCTTAACAGGAATAAAAAGAGAGTCCTTGTGCGACACAGGCCGGAGAGGCGCGGCGCTCTAGGTGAGGGGACAGCTCAAGATCCACTCTTCGGGCCATTCCGGGTTGCTTGGATTGACCAGGGTCTGAATTTTTTGGAACCCATTTCGCAAATAAAAACTTCGCATCAAGTCCCTTGGCTTCGAGCCACCCGTGCCCCCGGCCACTCGAACTTCCAGTTGAGAAAACCCAAGATCGCGCAATTTTGCTTTTAGGTGCTCAAGTAAAGACTGCGCAAAGCCTTGCCCCCGCAGATCTGGCAGAACCGCCATCCACGAAATTTGCGCGCGCCCATGTTGAACTGTATACAACATAAAGGCCGAAACCTTATCTAGGTGACGGACAGTCAGGCCTGGCTGATGTTGAAGATCCTGGCGAAGTTTTTCGCGCTCGTGCGCTTCCACCTGATCGGGCGAAAGACGAGCGATCTCAAAAGCCGGTTCGAAATCACCACGAGTCAGTTCCGCAATAAACGTCTGTTGATAGTTTTTTTTCAGCTTCGAAAAGACCCAAGTGTCCCGGACTTGATCGTTGACCACATCGTTCTCACGCAAGTGCCCTTCGTAAAGGTAACCGCATGCGAGCGGAATTCGGGCTGAGCTGACATTGGCAGGGTCGCAGCGAATTTCAAGACGATTGAAGCCCACTTCAAAAAGGACCTTCTCAAGGCCGCGGACCGCTTCGGTCATCAGACCCTGGCCCTCAAATTTTCCTACAATCCAGTAGCCGATCTCGCAGCGCTTGAAATCGTGTCGGATGCTATGCGCACCAATCGTTCCCACGAAGCTTTGATCACTCTTCAGTAGCAAACTGTAATCAAACAGAGTTCCTTCTTTCCAGGCTTCATGGGTCGAAAGGATGTACTGAACTTCATCTTGTTTAGATTTAACTGACGGAACCCACGGCAAAAAGAGTTGCAGGCGTTCACGATCTTGGTCAATCATCGCGAACATCGCGGGAGCTAGATTCACATCATGCTTTTGCAGGATCAAGCGCTCGGTTTCGATCCGAACGGGGGGTGGCGTGAAGGCCGCAGCTTTTTTAGTCACCAAAGACTCCTAGCTAATCTCAGTCTTCACTTTTTCGAGAAAAGCTTTAAAAGCCAAGGCACGGTGACTCAAACGGTTTTTGAAGCCAGGATCGAGTTCGGCCAAAGTTTTGGTCTGACCCTCGGGAATAAAAATAGGGTCGTAGCCAAATCCATTCTGACCCGCGACTTTCGGGGCGATCTGACCTTTCATCTGGCCTTCGAAAATCCATTCCTCACCGGTTGGGGTGAAAACGACAAGGGTCGCCCTGAACTGAGCGGAGCGATCGCTGACCTGACGGATTTGCATCATCTTCATAAGTTTCGCGACATTTTCACTGTCCCGAGCTTTTGGCCCCGCATAACGTGCCGAGTGAATGCCTGGTAAATTATTAAGCCCGGTCACTTCAAGGCCCGAGTCCTCCGCCAGCACCCAGTGCTGATTCTTGACTGAGCGAAGAGCTCTCGCTTTCAGACGAGCATTCGCAAGAAAACTATCGCCCGTTTCCTCCGCAGGATGAAATCCCGAAATCTCGTTTTGTGTGTGAATTTGAACCTGAGGAAAATTATAAAGTAGGTTTTGAAATTCTTTGATCTTTCCGGTGTTGCTTGAAGCAATCCAAAGTTCCATCTTTGAACCCCACGATTTCCAATGTTGGTCGCAAACTTCTAGGTCAATGGAAAAAAGCTTCCGACAATTTCGGACTGCTTTTTAAAAAGCTCTCGGCATCCCACTTCGGCGACTTCCAACATGCTCAAGAGCTGCGGTTTGGTGAAGGGCGTTTCTTCTGCCGTGCCTTGAAGCTCGACGAATTCCCCTTTGTTGGTCATCACAAAGTTCATGTCCGTTCCGATCGAGACATCCTCGTCATAGTTTAAGTCCAATAAAGGTTGGCCATTGTGAAGACCGACACTGATGGCGGCCACGTACTGAACAAGTCCCAAACTCTTGATTTCTCCAAGTGCATGCAACTTCTTCAGCGCTAAGGCCAAAGCCACATACCCCCCTGTGACGGCGGCTGTGCGTGTGCCGCCATCAGCATGCAAGACATCGCAATCGATCATAATTTGACGCTCGCCCAAAGCTTGAGTGTCGACAGCGGCGCGCAGACTTCGTCCAATAAGCCGCGAAATTTCCTGAGTGCGACCACTGTTGGCCGCTTTGTCTCGCTTGATGCGCTGGTGGGTCGAGCGGGGAAGCATTCCGTATTCGGCTGTGATCCAGCCTTCTCCCGAGCCTTGTAACCATTGCGGCGGCTTCGGGTCGTAGCTCGCCGTGCAAAGGACCTTGGTCTTTCCGAACTCGATAAGGGCGGAACCCTCGGCGTAGTCGGAAATGTGAGGAGTGATTCGAACGGGTCGGAGTTGGCTGAATGTTCGTGCATCTGATCGCATGTCAGGAGATTAGACGCGAGACCTGTCCGGGTCAATCAGGGATTCATTTTCGAAGAGTCTTTTTGAGCGAAGTAGCCCACCAGGGATTGTGCCAGTTTTTGAGTTTGTTGAGAGATAAACTGGGGATCCACCAGATTTTTTTGATCCACGGGACTTGAAAGAAATCCCAGTTCCAGCAAAACAGCGGGGGCTTGGGCTTGACTCAAGATTTCAAACGGCCCCTGCTTCAGTTTTCCAGGCCAAGTTTCACTCAGGAGCTTCGCAAGTTTTAGACTCGTCTTGATGCGTGCCTGATGTTTCAGATTTTCGACAATTGTCAGAACTTGTGCCTTTTTGTCTAAGAGCCCGGAGGAGGGTGTGTTCGGGGCCGCTGAATTTTCCTGAAGAGTCTTCGCCAATCGAACTTCGTCGTGGGCGAGCTGCAGTTTCTGATCGTCAAGACTCAAGGGGTTCAAAATGTAGTACTCAAGGCCCTTGACGCGAGGATCTTGCAAATAATTGGCGTGGAGGCTGATGACGAGATCAAAGTGTGGGTCCCGCGCCAGCGAGAGACGTCGCTCTTGAACTTGGGAGGATGTCTCATCCCGAGACAACGTCACTTGAAAGCCGCGTTCGAGAAGACTCTTCTTCAGTGCGAGGGCCCAGCGCCAAGCGACCTCAGCTTCGCGCAGAGAGCCCACCTGGGCGCCCTGGTCTCGCCCGCCATGGCCGGGATCGATCAGCAGATGGGGTTGGGCGATTCCACGCAGGCTTACGAAGAAAAGAAGGGCGAGGGATCGTCGAAGAAAAACCATGTCTCAGCTTAGGATGAAAAAGGGCAAAAAAAAA
>JBKDHV010000034.1:0-5320 GCA_046336915.1 Bdellovibrionales bacterium | reverse complement strand
TTTTTCAACGCTTTCAGTACATTCTTTTTCATTGGGTGGCCCTTTCATTATTGTATTTCCATAAAGCGTTGTAACTTATTGAAAACACAGATTGGTTGAGCCACTCAACCTTTAAATTTCAACTAAACCTGGGACATGGCCTGTTCCATCTGCTGATGGATTATAGCTGCGCTTATCAAATAGATTGTATCGTTTGAGACTTATTCCTTGATCTGTCTTTTGCTGCGATACTAGTTCTTCGACTTCATCGACAAGATCATCTGGAATTGAAAACCCCGACTGCTGTCGCCATTTCTCCAAGAAATAAAATCCACGAAGAAAATCGTACTCATAAAAGCGCGGGAACCTTATCTCAAGCCAATCTTTATCAATAATTTCGCCCGTGGATGCCTTACGAAAAAGCCTTTGCTTTAGCAGATAGCTTGCGCCTCGATTAAGAAATGTGACCTCTCCATCTGTAAGATCACGTCTACGGCAAAACAGAACCGCCTCCAAACATGATAGAGTCGTGACAATCGAACTTTTTGGAATTGGTTTTGTATAAACTTTCTCATCACAGTTTAAGCCACCATCAGGTAACTGATAGCGCAAGAACCATTCACGCATCCATGGCAGCTCCTTATCAACATCTACACCAGCGTTAAACAAAATCTGGTACATATTACCGACCGCACATAGGCAAGCAATTTTTCTATAGGGATCGGTACCTGTCGGGACTTCCTCTTCTTTAATTGGGAATACCGGAAGGTAATGATTCTTCAAAACCTGAACCATTTTTGAAATAGATGTTGCGGGAATTTCTTTGGCAAGATCCATCTCATTAAGAAGACTCATGTGCCACCAAGGAGAATCCCATTTCGGCCAATATGGATCACGCTCAATACTTTTCAAACCTTCAATCGAAGCGAGATAAGTTCGAGAGCTCAAAACTGTGCTGGCTATATCTATTCTCAAAATAGTTCCTCCAACTGAATAGTTCGACCATCCAATGAAAGTTCAGTTTTTGACGAGGACCTCACGATTGAATCGAGTCCAATGTGGTTTAGGAGTCTGTGCATCGAAGAGTCCATCTTGAGCGAAAGGCTATCAACAAAGAGTGGGCTTCCGCTTAATTCTTTACGCTCTTGCACTTCTATCAATCCCGGGAACCCTGGCCGAGCAAGGTAAGCCGTTTGCGACTGTTTAATCATTTTGATGCTCATCGGATGAAGAAGCCATCCGGTACCAGCTAGTGATTCAATATAGGTCTCAAGATTAATCCGCCCCCGTGGCCCCGAACCAATCCCAGCAGGCTTGCGGAATTTTTGGACTCTTGGTGGCTTGTGGGTAGAGGACTACGATGCGATTGGATTCAGCCCACTCGTTGTAGCCCGCGTGAACGGCAAATTGATCCTTGATGTAATCCGGGCTCATTTGACACCCATGAAAGGCCACATGAAGCCGACACGGCTCGCCTTGCTGACACGCGGTCGGAAGATAAACCCAGCCCGTATCCTTCATCAGGGCGGATTCGGAACCGAAAGGAACTTGAGAAAAGGCCTTGAGGTTTTCCTTTACAAAGCTCGCGGGCTTTTCCAAGGATTCGTACAGGAAGCTCAGAATCTCGCCGGCTAGATCCAGTTGGCATTGCATAAGCCAAGGCAGCTTTCCTTGATCACATGGGTTCCCATAGTTCAAAGTTGGAAACCCGTGGGCCGCCGTTTCGTGATTTCGTCGAAGCAATTGAGCGGGTGCGAGAAAAGCTTTAAAGAAGTTTTCCAGTCGGTCCGCGTTTTTGGGTTTCACGACACTGTCATTCAAGCTAGAAAAAATAAGAACACCATCGTTTCGCAGATTCTCAAGGGACCCGATTGCTCCTGTGGATTCAAGCTCGCGAGCCTTTTCAATAAAGTCGTCAGCCTTATCCGAGGAAGGGCGGCTCATGCAATCGAGCTGCGCCGAGGCTGAGCCCGTTCGCGCACAGCCATAGACTCCACCCGCCACGCTGGCCGAGCCCGAGATTATCTCCGAATGCGCAACATGCATCTGCACGGCCATGAAGGCACCCGACGACACACCGGAAACTGTAACGGATCCCTCAGCAATTCGGAGCTTAGCGGTCCTTGGCGGGACGCTCGCGAGGCTGAGATTAAAGAAAAGGAAGACCCAAAGAAGGCCTGCGAAGATCGACATGGATTCATGCTAGTGGGTCAAGTTCATGATGTACACTTCAAATCAGAACTCACGAGCTCTCGGATCTAGGAAGCACGGTCCAGGCCAAGGGCTACGCGTAATTCGAGCGACAGCTCTACGAGTCGCTTGGATTTCCAGGTTAAAAAGGCTATAGAAGAGCCTTATGTTTTCAAGACTTTCGCAGACTTTCAGAACTTGGATTTGGAAAACGCAAGCGCCCCGGGGACCCGTTCGACTTTTTCTGACCGACATCGACGGAGTTCTGACGGATGGGGGCATGTACTACACCGAAAAGGGTGACGAGTTTAAAAAATTTCAGGTTCAAGATGGAATGGGATTTAACATTCTAAAAGAGCTCGGCATTAAAACAGGCTTTGTCACCGCCGAATCTCGGGAGCTCAATCTGCGACGCTCGCAGAAGTTGGCTCTCGATTTCTACTACCCAGGCGAAAAAGATAAACTCACGCGTGTAAAAGACCTGTGCCAGAGCCTCAAGATTTCTTTAAAAGATGTGGCCTACATCGGGGATGATCGTAATGATCTTGAGCTTCTCCAGGAAGTGGGCTTTCGCGCTTGCCCCGCCAATGCGCGACCCGAGATCAAACAGATTTCCGGAATTTATCAGACTCAGGCTCGCGGCGGCGACGGCGCGGTTCGCGAATGGATTGATCTTTTGATCAAGACAAAACGAATCCAGCAGCGCTCTGAACAAAAACAGGAGACTTCAGGCCGATGAAATATCTTGTCACGGGCGGCGCAGGGTATTTGGGATCCCACACGTCACAAGCTCTCTTGAAGGCGGGTCATGAAGTTTTGGTGTATGACAATCTGAGCACGGGCTTCAGTGAAGCGCTTCACAAGGGCGTGAAGTTTCACATGGGGGATGTGCGGGATGCAACGCTGCTCACGCGAATCTTAAAGGACACAAAGATTGACGGAGTTTTTCACTTTGCAGGAAAGCTCAAGGTCAGTGAGTCGCTTGTCGATCCCTTAAGCTACTATGAACACAATGTTCAGGGTCTTCACAGTGTTGTGAAAGCGATGCTTGCCAACAATGTTCAAGATCTCGTGTTCGCTTCCACGGCTGCGGTCTACGGAGACCCCAAGACCGAGCAGGCTTTCCGCGAAGAGGATCCCAAGTCACCGGTCAATCCCTACGGGCACTCAAAACTGATGTGCGAGCAGATCCTCGCCGACGCCAACCGCGCGCACGGTTTGAGCTCAACTTCTTTACGGTATTTCAATGTTGCCGGCGCAAGCCTTGATGGACTCAATGGTCAAAGAACTCATCCGGCCTATCACTTGATCCATGTGGCCGCCCAAGCGGCTTGCGGTCTGAGGTCAGAAATGCAGATCTACGGCGCGGACTATCCGACAAAAGATGGAACCTGCATTCGCGATTTTATCCATGTGGAAGACCTGACCGAGGTCAACTGTCTAGCCATGCAGAACTTGCAGCGTACGCCCGGCTGCCAACAGCTCAATGTGGGCTATGGCGAGGGAGCTTCCGTTCGCCAAGTGATTCAGATCATGAAAAAGGTGTCTGGTGTTGATTTCAAAGTAAAAGAGATTGAACGCCGACCGGGTGAACCTTCACGTTTGGTTGCAGATCCTTCAAAAATGAAAGCTCTTTTCGGCTGGACCCCGCGCCATCACAATCTTGAAAAGATCTGTTTATCGGCCTTCGAGTGGGAAAAAAAGTTTACGGCACGGCAGTCTCGGAACTTATAGGCCACTAAAAAGATCCGAGAAGTCCTCGGCGATCACATTGAGGTCCTTAAGTCTTTTTCTTTGGTCTGTCGAAAGACTGGGGGCAATTGCAACAAATTCGGACTTCCAGGAGTTGTATGCGGGAAACGCCTTGAGAAATTTTTGCGCACATTCTTTAAGCGAACGGACGGAGGGAACAAGCTTGTCATCAGATCTTTTGCAACCGCCGAAACGAATAATTTTTTCAGCCTCATTCATTGCGACTAAGTCGATTTCAATATTTGATCGGTCCCAGAAACCCTCAACTTTTTGTGAAAGTGAAAAACCCGCAAGCCCATTTCGACTTCTTTCTTCATAAACTAATGCAACCATCTTCTCAAGGCCGTAGCCTTCAAGAGCTTGAAGTTTTTGATCAGCGAGTTCTATCAGAGTTTTAGGGGGCTTAAAATTCAGTGCGGAAACTTGCGCGGCCAGGGCGCCCAACCAGCTTCTAAGAAAGTTATCAGAAATGTAATAGCGTCCCTTCCTTGCCTTAGCTGGAGAAAAAATTGGAAGCTTCTTTTCTATAATTTTGTACTTATCCTGCAAGATCTGTAGATGCCCGCCAACTTGCTCATCGCTTTCCTGGCTAATGCTGCGTAAATGCGATAGCAGATCGCTGTGTGTACATCCTGAGTTGCGCGCAACGTACTTCAGAATTGTATCGTAACGCCCATGAAGCTCCTTAAGAAACCAATTGTCGGCTTCGGTTCGAAGCGGGGATGAGCTTTCAAAGAACATTTTTTCAAGGACGACCTTGCGATTAGTGCGGATTACATCTTGCTCAAAGCAGTCTCGATAAAACTTCGGTACGCCCTCAAACAAGTTCCAATAGAATAAGACTTGATAAGGGTCATGAATTTCAAATTCACGAAAAAGCTCAAGTAGCGACGCCATTTCCCAGTGATCGACATGAATTTCATCGGTGATCCTGTTATACAGCGGCGCTCCTCGGTCCTCCAGGACGGCCATCATTTCTGTATGAATTGATCCAAGAACGAATAGGCCGCCCGCTACGCTGGATGCCTGTGAAGACAGGAGATCGACCTCTCGCTGAAGGTACGAGCAAAACTCTCGCAATTTGGGTCGATTGAAATATTGAAACTCATCAAGGACCACAATAAATCTATCGCAAACAAGGTTTGTAATAAATTTTGCTAGGCTATTGAGGTCCTTCGGAAGCTCGTACTTTGGGTCGATCGCAAATGTTTCTGCGGCATCTCTGACGGCGGCAATAACGCCCGAAGGTGCACTGTCTGGCCATGTCCCAGGTTTAGTTGAAATTTAAAGGTTGAGTGGCTCAACCAATCTGTGTTTTCAATAAGTTACTACACAATTTGAAACCAGAAAAAAGAAGGAGCCACCCAATGAAGAAGACCGTACTGAAAGCGTTGAAAAA
>JBKDHV010000033.1:0-8216 GCA_046336915.1 Bdellovibrionales bacterium | reverse complement strand
CACCGAGCTTGCTCTAAAAACCTCAAGCAACTGGCGTCATCGGGAAAAAGGCGGTCAAAATCTTGTAGATTCTTGGGGTATTCCAAATCACCTATATTCGACCTGAAGCCTCAACTCCAGTCAAGTGCATATGCATATTTTCTTTTAAGTCTTGAAATCGTGAGGTCAAGGTCGGGTTGACATTCTGCAAGCCCACCGAGCTGTTAAGCCTTGAGATCACGTCGGAAAGAAGTCGAATGATCAGTTTAATCACGAACGTCTTGCGTTTGAAGAAGTACGCCTTCTTGATTCGAAAGGGTTTTGCCGCGAGAATCCCAAAGGCGGCCACTTCCAAATCCTCAAGCTCACTGAAGGCTGCATCGATGGGCTTTTCGAATGTGCTGATCACGCCCTTGATCAACTCAGGCAAGAGAATGTACTGCGGAGATTCGACGGTTGAGTTTTGATTCTTCCAGACCTCAATCAAGTTTGACAAGAACGGTTGATCTTTGCGGTGAACCGTCAACATGAAGCGATCGGTATAAAAGACCGCGATCTTACGTGTGAGCTCCTGGATTGAATCACCCTTGGAGGGAGCCGCTTCGTCAAATGCTCGCAAGATCAGGAAGTAGACATCGCCGATTTTTTCAAACTTGGGCAGGTGCTCAGGATCCAAACAGTCTTGCACCGAGGTTGCGGGAAGGCCGTATTGGAGAGCGATTTTTTCGAGTTCTGTTTTCTTAGGATTGACAATGTCGATCCATTCAAATTTTTCGGTTTTGCAGACGACGCGAGTCTCCATACTCATCATTCAAGGTAGCGGGAAAAGAGTTTATGAAGAAAACCAAAATCCTTCGAGGATTTCGTGCGAGGAAAGTGCTTGAAGGCATCGTGGACCAGAGCCTCAATCGCTTTTTCTTTGTCAGCTTTTTTGGGGTAGAGTTCGCGGATTTTTTTGAGTTCTTTGAAGTCCAACCAAATTCCGGCGCAGACCGGGCACTTGTCGATGGTGAGCGCGCCATTGGCGCCCTTCGGGCCGTAGGGCTGCTGATGCATGATGGCCTCGGGATGGCGGGGACTTCGTCGGCTCTTCAGAATTTCCGGGGGCTCGGGGTTCTTCGGGATCATCGCCAGAAGTTCATGGAAGTCCTCGTGGGCTTCGTCAAAGCGGTCGAGCTCGAAGCGATCGAACCACAACCCCCCAGAGCGAGGACAAATGTCGACCTCGACACCAGCGACGACCACGGGCTGAAGGAAAACGTTCTTTTCCACCGGATAAGCTGGACTGCGAAGGAGCTTGGATGACATCGTCAAATCCCCCTTCCCTTGATTGCACAAGGAGTTAATTTTTCGGTCAATTCCTGGGCTTCGATATTGGACCTGGACTTTTGGGCGTCTACAGTCTTTCCAGCTGCACCGCGACTTATGTCCATAGGAGAGATGATGTAGTTTTGTGGCAAATTCTTTGGGAGGTTGGGAAGATGAAGGCTCTGCTTAAGTGGCACGGGAAAATGAAGTTCGAGGGTCAGGTCGGAGGATTTTCTGTTCCAATGGATGCGTCAGCGCCCTTTGGCGACGGGCAACACCCCTCACCGAAACAGGTGCTCATGACCTCCATTGCAGGTTGCACGGCGATGGATGTTGTCGGGCTCTTGAAGAAGTACAGACAGGACTTCCAAAGTTTTGAAATGGAAATCGAAGGTGAGGCCCAGGCAACTCATCCCCAAGTTTTTCGCGAATGCACTCTCAGTTACAAAGTTTCTGGAGTCGTCGATCCTGCCAAGTTCAACGAAGCGATTCAACTTTCTCTCTCGAAGTACTGCTCGGTCAGCGCGATGGTATCAAAAGTTATTCAGCTGAAGTGGAAGTCCTTTATAAACGACCAGCCCCAGGGTGAGGGTCAGGCCGATTTCCACCTATGAGGGATATCAATTGGATTTTGCTAGCCAAAGTTCCCGATCACGTGATGAAGGGTGCTTTGATCGCACGCCTAGGCGAGGCCCGGATCGAGGTCTACGCTCCTGAGCGAGATGCGATTGTGAATCTCGGGTCAGCCCCCAATCTTACGCTTGAGGGCTATTCCGTGCTCTTTGATGGGTATTCGATCTATGTGCCCAAGGGGAATTTTCAAGAGGCCCTCGGGATTCTCGAAATTTTCGAGAAGGACACCTGGGCGCCTCGCGAGGGTTCGGCTCGGCGGCCCTCGGATCCTGCGACCCAGTTTTATTTTGCTGCTCTTTGGACTTGGTTAGTCCCCGTTCTCTTTCATGGTATAGCCCTTTATCATTTCCGAAATTTTCTTCGCAGTCGCACACCCTTTTCTTGGCCGAAAATGCTAATGGCATGGCTGGTGTGGGGGCTTTCACTGGGAGTGATTCTCCTGGGTCTGTTGAACTGGTCGCGGTCGTCTTTTTAAGGGTTCGCGCTGCGCATTATGCGGCCTCGACTTGAACCTCTTTGCGGTCAAGATTAGAGTCCAAGCCCTATGCAAATCACTGGATCAAGTCTTAAAGCCGAAGATGTTTTTCGTGTGGCCCATACCCCCAGTTTAAAGTTGGAACTTTCTGCCGAAGCTTTGGGGCAAATGAAAAAGTCCCGAGACTATATCGAAAAGCGAATTCGGGCGGGCGAAGTCATCTATGGTGTCAACACGGGCTTTGGGGCTTTTAGCTCAGTTCGGATTTCTGATTCCGAAATCGAAGAGCTGCAACGAAACCTGATTCGCTCTCACTCGGTTGGCATCGGCACTCCGTTCACACGCGAGCAGACGCGGGCCATGATGCTCTTGAGGGCCAATGCGCTGGCGCGAGGTCATAGCGGGATCCGTCCCGTGGTTGTCGAAAAAATTCTTGAATTTCTGAATCACAATGTCATTCCGGTTGTGCCCTCTCAAGGCAGTGTCGGGGCGAGCGGAGATCTCGCGCCTCTGTCGCACATAGCTCTCGCGCTGAGTGGTGAGGGTGTGGCCTGGGCTGAAGCCGGTTCGGTCACATCCGTGGCGTCGCTTTTGCGAAAACATCAGCTTCGTCCCTTGGAGCTTCAGGCCAAAGAGGGTCTGTCGCTGATCAACGGCTGTCAGGTGATGACTGCGGTCGGGCTTTTGGAACTTGAAAAAGCTCGCCGACTTTTGAAGTTCGCGGATATCGCGGGGGCCTTGTCTCTGGAAGCCATGCGAGGCTCGCGAAAGGCTTTTGATCCCCTGATCGCCATGACCCGCGCTCATGCGGGTGAGGCGAAAACGGCCGGGAATCTTCGTCGCCTTCTGGGCGAAACATCCGAGATCGCGGAAAGTCACAAAAACTGCGGTCGTGTGCAGGACGCCTACAGTCTTCGTTGCATGCCCGCCGTTCACGGGGCTGTGAAGGACACCTTCCATCACGTGCTCCGCGTCCTTGAAACCGAAGCCAATTCCAGCACGGATAATCCTTTGGTCTTTGCGGACGACAATAAAATTTTGTCCTGCGGAAATTTCCACGGGATGCCGGTGGCCTTTGCGATGGACTTTGCGGGCATTGCCTTTTCTTCGCTTGCCAGCATCTCGGAGTGCCGAACAGCTAAGCTGATCAATCCGGCCCTCAGTGAACTGCCCGCCTTTTTGACCCCTCAGGGAGGGCTGAACTCCGGGCATATGATTGTTCAGGTCGCGGCGGCAAGTCTTGTCAGCGAAAATAAAGTCCTCGCGCATCCGGCCAGCGTGGATTCCATTCCAACTTCCGCAGAAAAGGAAGATCACGTCAGCATGGGAACAATCGCCGCTCGCAAATTTTCGCAGATTCTCGAGAACGCGACTCAAGTGATCTCGCTGGAATTTCTAGCGGCATCGCAAGGCTTGGATCTTCTGAAGCCCCTCAAGCCGGCGGCGGGCGTGAAGGCCGCTCACGAGTGTCTGCGTGCGGTTGTGCCGTTTGCGGAAAAAGATCGAGTTTTTTCCTTGGACCAACGAAAGGTTCGAGAACTCATCCAAAAGGATCAACTTCTTCAGGCCACTGAAAAGGTCACAGGAGAACTTCACATATGAGAACAGTTCAAGCTCCCACCGGGACGAAGTTGCATTGTAAAGGCTGGCTTCAAGAGGCCGCCTATCGCATGATTCAAAATAATTTGGACCCTTCTGTTGCCGAGCACCCGGAACAGCTGATTGTGTATGGTGGTATCGGAAAAGCGGCCCGTAACTGGGAGAGCTTCGATAAAATTCTAAAAGCGCTGCAAACTCTGGAAAATGACGAGACCCTTCTTGTGCAATCGGGAAAGCCCATCGGGATTCTGAAGACTCATGAGGATGCACCTCGCGTTCTTTTAGCGAATTCCAATCTTGTTCCGAAGTGGGCGACCTGGGAACACTTCCACGAGCTTGACCGAAAGGGTCTGATGATGTTTGGTCAGATGACGGCTGGCTCTTGGATCTACATCGGCACGCAAGGAATTATCCAAGGGACCTACGAAACTTTCGTCGAAGCTGGACGTCAGCATTTCAACGGCGATCTTTCCGGTCGTGTGATTTTGACAGCCGGACTTGGGGGAATGGGGGGAGCCCAGCCCCTGGCGGGCGTTTTCGCGGGAGCTGTTGTTCTTGCGGTGGAAGTGGATCCTGCATCGATCGAAAAGCGACTTCGCACAAAGTACGTTGATGAACAGGCGACTGATGTGGACGATGCTCTTCGCCGCGTTCGTCACTACCAAGAAACCAAACAGGCGAAATCGATCGCACTGTTGGGAAATATGGCGACTGTGATTCATCAGTTGCTCGAGAAGAATTTTGCTCCTGATCTTTTGACGGATCAAACCTCAGCCCACGATCCTTTGGTGGGTTACATTCCGGAAGGCTACTCTGTCGAACAAGCGGCAACTTTCCGAAAAGAAAATCAAAAGGCCTATCTGGATAAAGCCTACGACAGTATGGCGAAGCATGTGCGCGGAATGCTCGAGATGCAAAAGCGCGGTGCGATCACATTTGATTATGGAAATAACCTTCGCGCCCGCGCTCAAGAGTGGGGCGTGAAGGACGCCTTTGATTTTCCGGGTTTTGTGCCCGCTTACATTCGACCCTTGTTCTGCCGGGGCAGTGGCCCCTTCCGTTGGGTCGCGCTGAGTGGAGATCCTGAGGATATTCGGGTGACTGATCAAGCCTTACGAGAGCTGTTTCCTCATAAAAAACCACTGTTGCGCTGGTTGGATATGGCCCAGCAACGAATCAAATTTCAGGGTCTTCCGGCCCGCATCTGTTGGCTGGAATATGGTGAGAGAGAAAAAGCCGGTGTCCTTTTCAACGAACTTGTTCGAACAGGTCGCGTGAAGGCGCCGCTGGTGATCGGGCGCGATCATCTGGATTGCGGCTCGGTCGCAAGTCCCAATCGTGAAACCGAAGCGATGAAGGATGGATCCGATGCGGTCAGCGACTGGCCTCTGTTGAACGCGCTCGTGAACACCGCTTGCGGTGCCACTTGGGTGAGTCTTCATCACGGTGGGGGTGTGGGCATGGGCTACAGTCAACACGCAGGCCAAGTGATCGTGGCCGACGGAACCGACGCCGCAAAACGACGTCTTCAACGCGTGCTCACGGCCGATCCCGCGATGGGCGTCTTCCGCCACGTCGACGCCGGCTACGAAGAAGCCCAACAAACCGCCCGCGAACGCGGGGTCAAGAGTCTTTGGGTCTAAAGAGAAACCGCAAGATTTGAGTGAACCCTTCACCTGGTGAGACTTTGATGTCTTTGAAAATCTTTGAAGAGATGCCGGAGAGATTTAGCTTGCCTCTTCGATTCTGACACGTCTTTTAATATTGGCTTTTCTAAGTTGATCCTGCAAACAAGCTTCAAGAGCAACTGTTATTGAAAACCCTGCCTTTTTTGCATAGCGAACGGCAGCGCTTGCACTAACCAGTGTTCGACCCTTTTCAATTTCGCAAAGGGCGGCTCTTGAGATTCCAAGTTTTTTTGCCATTTGAACTTGTGTTAAATTTAAAGTTGTTCGAATGCCCAGCATAAAGGTTGCAAACGTAAAGGGACCTTTGGCCTTTTCAAAAGCGGGGCTTGCTTCTTTAATATTCATGTTTATTGACCTCCTGAACAGCAATTAGAATAATATTTCCAGATTCCGTTTGTTCGTAAATTACCCGATATGCTTTATTGAGCCGAACCGATCTTTGGCCTTTTCTGTCACCTTTAAGCGGCTCATCATGGTATCCAGATATAATCCGAGTCTTGCGAATACCATCAAACTCGACTGAGCGGACCCAGGTGTAATAAGCCGCTAGAATATTTTTTGGCAGTTTTCTTAGCTGCTTTTCAGCAAATTTTGTGAGCCAGACTTTACACTTCTTATAGTACAGCAATTAACTGTACAAAGTCAACATTAACTTTTAGGAGTATTCCGACTTTTCTGTGGGAAGCAGAGCCTCGTACGTCGTAAAAATAGTCCGATAATTGAGCTGGGCACCGAAACGATGAAGAATCAAATCTTCTCGATTAAGCTTTGCACATGACTTTTTAATCTCGGATTCTTGATTTTCTTGCACCATCTTGAAAGCTGGCTCATCGAAAACTTCTTTGGCAGCTCAAGCTCAGGTAGAGATTTGAAGGCGAGATCGCGTGTCGCGGAAAAATAGAATGTATCGAATAAGGCCTTTTCCGGAGTGGCTAGGTTAAAGGAGTCCTTGAGCTCAAAACCTTCAAAAAGATAGGCCTCGAGGCGATGGTAGGAGTAATGAGATTTCAAAAAGTCCCTTTTGCCCGATCGAGCTAACGTTACGAAGTAATAAGTTTGCGGGATTTGCGAGATCAAGCCATGAAGATAGAGCGCCGACTGGAGCGAAACATAGGCTGAATAGGGTCGCGCGAGTTGTTCACCAATATAAAACGGGCTCGCGTTTTTATCCAGCAACCAGAGGCCCTTCTTGAGCGATAAAACTTCACCCGCTTTTTCCAGTCGATGGAGGACTAGGCTTGCGCCCGCGTTGGAAAGATCTAGGATTTTTGCAACCTCGTGAGTCTGCAACACATCGACACCTAAATTGGAAATCCGGTTTTTAACTTCGATTAATCTCATAGCGTCGCCAGGTATTCCAGTAAAGTTTGTTTGAGATTTTCCCAAACTTTTTTATTCGCATAATAGTCTTGGTATTCCGGCATCAGGTAACTGACAACCTGCCCTTGAAAATCTGGAAAGGAAACCGACATCGCGTTCTCGAGGGCCGTCTCTTTTTCCTGTCGAGTCGCCTTCATTTTTCGTTTTGGCTTTTTTTTCAAGAGGAGGTCCAAATCGAAAAGGTCTCGGGCTTGAGTTTCGGAGCGATAGATAAGGGCTTTGACTTTTTGCTCTGTGGCTGTCTCTAAACCATAGTAAGAACAAAGAATGGGGAAAAGTTTGTAATCTGAAATCAGCTGTGCCGACACCGGGCCGTAAATCACCTCTTGATCCAATCCTCTTCTTGAGAACTCAATTTTGGTCGGAAGTGTAAGAGATCCAATCTGAATTTGGACCTTCCACCTCTGGACCGTTTCAGTTTGTTTTGGCTTCGTAGACTGAACGATTTCAATTCCCTTCTGTTTAAGAGCCTGGAGCAAAGGCCCACTCCTTAAAATCTTATCCACTTTATTTTCCAGTGTTTTAACAGCTACGGTTTTGACGTCGATATCTAAGTCTTCTGAGTACCGGATGCTCTGGTAGTTAAACCTGAGATTGCATCCCCCTTTGATGGAATAAAGACCCTTTTCCAGATTTTGATCCAGAAAGCGACAAAAATTGAGGTGAAAAAGCTCAACCGACTGCTGGGGACTCAACATGCTTTAAGTCTACACGATCTTTCCACTAATGCAAAGATTGCGTAGACTTTGATAGAAGTTCTTCTCGCCCAGGGTCTTGAAACAAGGATACGTTCGAGGTGCGGGGTCTCAAATTGAAACGGAAGGGGTAGCAACGCAGGTCTTTCGATCCCTAGAATCAATTCGTTTTGAAGTCGAAAAAGAATCGGCGTGACCACGGTCGCGTTTGCGTCTTGGAGCGGTCCGCTGGTCAACTGTGCTTAAGAATTCCGACCAGTGGACAGATTAAATACCAGGGGTTTAAACTGCGCCCCTCCGGTCAGACACTCTAGCCAATATTTAGAGCGAGTTCGGCGATTTGATTCGTCAAATTTCGTCAGTTATCCACAAATTTTCTGATTTTTCAGTCGAAGTTTTGTGGATAACTGGGCCGATCGCCGGCCACCGGTCCCGAAGCTCCAGCCGCTATGCCATTTG
>JBKDHV010000032.1:0-49819 GCA_046336915.1 Bdellovibrionales bacterium | reverse complement strand
CAAACCGATCTGACGGGAGTCTATCATGATTCTTCCTCTGAAAAATTGGTGGTGATTTCACCCAAACAGAATGAAAGATCTCAAAAAATAATCAAGCTCTCAGAGCAAAAATGCTGCTGAACTCCGAACTCGCTCTAGCTAGCAGGCTTTGTGATCTTGTTGGGCTCAGAGATCAATCATCTGTGGTACAAGAGCGCTTCCTGATCAGTGAGCAAAACGAGGTGTCTCAAAGTGAGATGGCGTTTTTTTTAACAGGCCTCTCCCTTTTTTTGGCCCCCTCCCCTGCGCCGGGATCTCTTCCATCACAAACTCAAAATTAAGCGGTCCCGAGTGGCCTCCGGCGGGTTCAGTTCCTGCATCGAAGGGCTCAGGAGGCAAGTCCTATGAAGTCGATAGTTTATTTGATCCTGGTTGCTCTGATGGTCTCAGGCTGTTCGAAGAAACGCTCTCAGAGCACCCGCGAGAAAGTGGCGCAAGAGGCCGCACAAAAGCGGACCCAGCAAGCCGCTCGCGAAGCGGAGTTGAAGGCTCAAGCCGAAAAGACACGACTTGCCGAGCTTGAGAAAGAGGAGAAACGGAAAGAAGAAGCGGCGGCTAAAGAAAAGGCTCGAGCGGAAGCTCGCCAGCCACGCGAAAACCGGGAATCCGAAGGAGCTCGGAATTTAAAGCCGGGGTCGTCCTCTGTTAACACGCCTGCTGTCCGCTCTCAGCTTCCGGAGACGAACGCAAACTCGACCAATACGAAGCCTTCTGAAAAAGCAGACGTCGCGGCCCCTGCGGCCCTACCCCAACCTCAAACTGAAGCCCCACCCGCTCAAACGAATTTACTCAAAGGTCAGGCTACCCCCTCTCAGGCTGCGCGGCCTGAGGCTGCGAAGTCTGAATCCCAAGCAAGCGCCGAAGTCCAATATATCGAGCTCTCTTTTCTTGAGACTCGAAATCTCTCGCAGGTCCTGATCACACAGTTTGGTGAGAAAAATCTGCCACGAGTGTTAAGTCCCATCGCTCGTCAAGGCCTGGACGGTTCGCTCCTGAGGGCCAGCGTTTCGGGAACTTACAAAAAAGCCCATTATAAGATGCTTCACCGGGACGAGACTCTTGTTGAATTCCTCGACCTTGCGTTTGATCTCACGAAGACGACTCAAGCCAAGTCGGGGGATTACCAACTTCAAGCTTTGTGCGTCGGCACGAACTGTGAGCTTCTTTTTGTTCATGTCTTTCGATTTTCGCAAGATAAGAAAGTCTCTGAAAACTATCCCTCACTGTTTACCTTGAAAGACGGTCAGTACCGTCCTGCCACTCCGATGAGACCCGAAGCGTACCGTGCCGAATTAGCGAAGCAGAAGGATCTTACAGCCGAAGAGCAGGAGGCCGTCGAGAACAAAGCACCGCCTCAAATTCGCGTGATGGCCCTGCACGAAAAGAACTGGAAAAAACATGATTCCTCAATCGTCAAGACGATTCAGAAACTGATCGAGCCTTCAAGCCACATGTACTCAGCTCGGTTGTTCGCGAATTTCAAACCAGGCTCATTTGATCATAACTTCAAACGCATTTCAGAATCCGAGATCGGCTACGAGATGAAAATTGATTTTGCAAAAACAGAAAAGCGGCCCTCTCTTCTTTATAAAGGTGTGGTGAAATCCGGGCAAACTCAGATGGCAGCAGCGGCGGACCCAACGAAGACGTTGAATCTCCGACACTTGGGAGATCACTTTTATCTTCTGACCTACGCAAGCCCCAATTTTCAAACGCCCCTGAAGGCCTCACTCAAACTTCCCCAAGGAAGTGATATCAAGGCCTTTCAATGTGAAGTTTGTCAGCTTCTTGAAGAAAAAGGCGAGATCTACAGTCACTGTGAATGGGTCACATCGACGCAAATTCTCAACTACACCGGCGGCTATGAAGGTCGTGTCGGTGGACCCATCTATTTAGGTCAAAAAGTTGAAAAAGTCGGCGAGAACGACTTCAAGGTGGAAGAAGTTATCCTTGAAAAAGTTCCCGAAAAGAAGACCGAGGAAAAACCCCTCGGTTCCGAGCCGCAAATTGGTGGCGTTTAACTTAGGCTTTTAAAGCCAGAGCGAGGAACTTTCCAAGACGACGTCGACGGGTGGAGCCTTCTCCACCTTCGATCGATAGCCTTGGGGATACCGAGAGTGCCACGTCCACGCATGCTCAATAATTTCCTGAATCGAGGGATATAGTCGTTTCCATTTCAAAAGTTTTCGAATTTTTTCACTGCTCGCGATCAGAACAGCTGGATCGCCGGGGCGACGCCGCTCTTCGATCACATTCAGTTTGCGTCCGGTGACCTGTTCACAGGCCGCAATCACCTGCCGAACTGAAAACCCAGCTTCACTTCCTAAGTTAAACACATGACCTTCACCAAGTGTCACATTCAAGAGCGCTAAACGATGAGCGTGGGCGATATCGACGACATGCACGTAGTCTCGAATGCAGGTTCCATCAACAGTTGGATAGTTGGTCCCATAGATTCGAACGGGATTTTCAGGATGAAGGGCGGCCTGAAGAATTCGAGGAATCTGATGAGTTTCGGGTTGATGGTCTTCACCCATCTCCCCGTCGGGCCAGGCCCCTGCGACATTGAAGTAGCGAAGCGTGGCGTAGCCGATTTTGTGGGCTCGACAGTAATCTTGGATCATCATCTCGCTCATCCATTTGGTGCGACCATAGGGATTGATGGGAGCGCATGGATCGGACTCTTCAATAGGAAAGCGCAAGGGATGACCATAGACCGCGGCTGTCGAGGAAAACACGATCTTCCGAACTCCTGCTTGAACCATAGCTTTCAAAAGATTGACGGTGCAGGCCACATTGTTCTCGTAATACTTTCCAGGATCTAAAACACTCTCACCGACTTCGATATAAGCCGCGAAATGCATGACGGCCTCGATTTCGTAGGTCTGGATCACATCGACAAGATGATCCACGTCGCGAGTGTGACCACGCAGAAAAACGGCCCTCTCATCAATGGCCTCGAAGTGTCCGTGACTGAGATTATCAAAAACGACGACTTCGTGGCCCTCATCCAGAAGGCATCGAACGGTATGACTGCCAATATATCCGGCTCCACCTGTCACAAGTACTTTCATAACAACTCCTTCATTTCTTCATCAAAGGGGGCTTTGGCTAAAAGCCGGCCACTCATCTTGGCTGCGACAAATCTTCGCAAGATCCAGAGCTTCCCCGATCACGACATGCATATCTAAGTAGCGGTAAGTTCCAAGTCGACCCACAAAGGTCACACTCTTTTCACGGCGAGCCCGTTCGACATAACGCTCAAGCCGCGTCTTGTCGTGGGTCAGGCGAAGCGGATAATAGGGCGTCTGGTGGGGTTGACAGAGCTCACTGAACTCTCGAAAACAAACGGTCTTCGCATGCTCTTCCCACGGGGCAAAATGTTTGTGCTCGGAGATGCGAGTGAAAGGTACCCCTTCATCGCAGTAGTTGATGACCGCATTGCCTTGATAGTCCCCGTCCGCCTCGAAGCGCTCGAAACGAAGAGTTCGGTACTGAAGACGGCCCTCATCAAAACGATAGAAGGCGTCCAAGGGACCACACCAAAAAACGTGGTCAAAGTGCTGAACATCCTCGGGATCCAGTCGTGTTTTCAAATGCACGCGAATCTGAGGGTGATCAAGGATCTTCTGGACGATCTCTGTGTATCCATTTTCAGGAATCCCCTGATATTTTTGATTGTAGTAGTTGTCGTCATAGTTGAAGCGCACCGGAAGCCGCTTTAAAATCGAGGCCGGTAATTCTGTGGGGTCCACACCCCACTGCTTCTTCGTATAGCCGCGAAAAAAATTTTCATAAAGATCTTGTCCCAAAAACTTCAGAGCTTGGTCCTCAAAACTTTGAGGATCTTGCAGATCAGCTCGTCCCAGTGAAGCAATAAACTTCTGAGCCTCGGCCGGGCCCATCGTTTTTCCAAAAAATTGATTAATCGTGAGAAGATTGATCGGAAGAGTAAAAATCCCGCGAGCGGTCACCGCCTTCACTCGATTGATGAAAGGGTGAAACGTCCCCCAGCGCTGCACATAGTTCCAGACATCTTCGCGGCTGGTATTGAAGATGTGAGGACCGTAGTGATGAACCATCACGCCCGTCTTGGAATCTCGAGTCGTCTGGCAGTTCCCGGCAACATGGTCCCGTTCATCAAACACCGTGACTTCATACTCGCCGCTCTCGACAAGTTCTCGCGCGAGCACAGCTCCGGAGAATCCGGCCCCTGCAATTCCAATACGATGTCGCTTCATACAATGAACTCCTGGTCTAAGGCTGAAAAATAACGTTCCAACGCATTTTCATGGTGAGGCAGAATTCGAACTCGCTCGGAATCAAGAGCGCTGAACGCCGGTCGTGGCGCCGTGAACCCCATCTCGCAAGCGGGAGTGGCATAAAGCAGCGCTTTATCGCCCCCTTGCATTTCCAGAGCCCGCTCGGCAAGCCCCGACCATGTGACGAATCCCTGATTGACTAAGTGAAGAAGCCCTCTTTCCCCGTCGAGAAGCAAGTCCAGAGTGGCTTCAACGAGATCGGGAACGTAGGTCGGAGAAATCGTGATATCTTGAGCGGCTCGAAAAACCTCGCGACGAGAAATCGACTGCATCAAGTTTGAGATAAAATTGAAAGAATCCCAGGGCCCAAAGAACGAAGAGCTGCGAACGATCAAGCTTTTTTCATGGATCTGCAGGACCGCTTTTTCAGCCTCGACCTTACTTCGACCGTAAATATTTAACGGAGAAACTTCGTCTCGCTCGAAGTAGGGCGAAGTCCGATCTCCTGAAAAGACAAGATCACTTGAAAAGTGGACAAGCGGGCAATCCCTCTCAGCCGCAACTTTTGCCAGAGTTTGGGGTCCGACAACATTGTACTGAAAGCACAGCGAGGCCTCCCGTTCGGCATCATCGACCCGCACGTAACCCGCGGTATTGATCAGGGCCCAGGGGTTCAGCTCCTCAAGCACTTGCCGAACTTGATCTTCATCGCAGATGTTGAGCTTCTCACGGGTGAAGGTCCGGTAAGGAATCTGTCGAAGCTCACAGATCCGGGCAAAGGCTCTTCCAAGGGTTCCACGGGCTCCGGTGATGAGCAGCGGCTGCCGCCCTTGAGTCGCAAGAGATTCAGAATTTCGCTCGACCCGGGGACCAAAAAGCCCCTTTGACTTATCTTTCCACCATCCGGGAAGATCAAGCACGGGGTGGGAGTAAGATCCGGTGTTAGAAAGGGCTTCGATCATGTGAGCGAGTGCGGTGGGTCGGGGCTTCGGCGCGCGAACATCGAACACACCGGATTCATAGTAATCGCGGGGTTCGACACAAAGACTGTTCCAGTCATAGGAACCCAAAAGACTCCAGGCGGTGACGGCCTTGACGTCGACTCCCCGTTGCTGAGCGGATTGCGCCGCTTGATAGATTTCATAAAGCCATCGCATCTGCATCTCGCGAGGACCGTTGACGTGCACCTCGGTAATGGCGATCGGCTGATGATAACGATCCCAAACTTCTTGAAGTAATTCCGAAGGTTCCGGAGTGTCGGCAGCCGTTGTGTCCACGACGCCCACGTCGGCGTAACGATCTTTTTCGTTTCCACCATGAAAACACGAGGGATAGAGCTCAAGTCGATCATCTAGAAAGCGGTTACTCAAAAGATAGTGGTTGATTCCGATAACATCCGGCATCAGGGCGTGATCACGTAACCATTTGAAATCTTCCGCGCTCATTCCGCTTCTCAGAAGGTACTCATAAAGAGGATGCTCGTGATCGACCCGACCACGAAGAAGATCAAAAGAAAGCCAACGGCGCTCATTCTCGAAGTCCGCTTGATACTGAAGGCTGGAAGTGGATTGAGTTCTTCCGAAGTCTTCAGTTTGAATCAGGCGCGCATGGGGATTGGTCTCGCGAATGGCTCGCATCGCAAGCAGAGTCGCCTTGATCTGAATCCAAAGTGCATAAACAAAAGATTGATCTTGTCGGTGATGGGGATACCACACACCGTAAAGACCACTGAAGCGTGCCGTCGTCAGAGGCTCATTGATGGGGGTGTAGTCACGAACGTCGGGGTAGCGCTGAGCAAATCGAAGCGCGTAGTAGGCGAACTTTTCTGGAAACTCGGGATCTAAAAGACTTGTGTATTCGGGACCACTGCCGTGATGGCAAAAACCCGCGATGGGGCTTAGATTCAAGCGCCGCAGCTCGGCCATTCTTTCATCAGCCCAGGTCCAGTCGATTTCATCCGCTCGGCGGGGAGCTGCGAGTTCCCACAAAAAGGGGTAGCGGATCTTTTCAACCCCAAGATGGGCAAACATTTCTAAGTCTTGAAGCCGCTGGTGGTGGCCATTTTTTTCACATTGGTCCACGTATCGTGATCCAATGCGATTGCGCGTGCATTCAAGACCCGCCCACAAAGGGAGAGTCTTTTTCATGAGATCTCCCAAGACGGAGACACCACGGTCGAAGATTTCTCGGAAGCGCGCCTTGAAGATCGCGCTTCATAGCAGTTCCTCATGAGCTGGGCCATCTGCTGAAACGTTGAGTCCCACGACGTGGTGCTAAGAAACTCCTCCACGCGCCCGCGCCAACGAGAACAGTAACGAGTTTCGCTCATCGCCCTTTCACAGGCTTTCACAAAGTCTTCAGCGGAGTCAGCAATGTGGACAAGCTCCAAATCCCCATAGGGTCGAACGACGTCTCGGATCGAGGTCGAAACCACGGGGCGTCCCGCCGCCAGGTATTCCGGAGTTTTCGTTGGACTGATAAAACGAGTCGATTCGTTTCGGGCAAAAGGCAGTAAGGCCACATCCCATCCTGCCAGGTAGTTCGGAAGCTCGCTGTAGTTCTTCTTCCCCAAGTAATGAAGGTTGCCTCGGCGTGGAAGAGAGTGAGAATCAATCTTCACGACGGGACCTAGGAAAACAAATTGCCATTCGGGTCGAAGAAAGCTGATCTGATCAATCAGATCGAGGTCCATTCGTTCATCAATGACACCGAAGAATCCTAAACGCGGCCCTGTGATTGGCGCCTGATCAACGGGGTCAGGCAATAGACCTCGAGCCAGCTGAAAATGCTCACGGTCGATACTGCTCGGAAACGGATAGACGCTGGCATGCCGATTCTTCTTCGCTTCATACAACGAGACGCCGCCAGTAAAGACGACATCGCTTCGCCGAAGAAGTTCCTCTTCAAGATGAATTAGGTCCTGAGGCGCATCTTTAAAGGCCGAAAGTTCATCCATCACGTCAAACACCACGGCCCGAGGTTTGAGGTGTCGAGTGAAATTCAACGCCATTGGAGTGTAATACCACGAAACAAAATCAAGAAGATCTTGGTCCGAGATCAAATCATCGACGAGCGTCGAGAGGGCAATGGGAATTTGATCAGACGGCAACGACTGGGGCACGCGAGGAACGACAACATAGACTCCAGGATCTCGATAATGAATTTCATAGAAGGGGCAAAACCCCTCACACGGAACAGGTTCTTCAAAAAAGAACACACGGTGGTGCTTTGCAAAGCGCGAGATCAGATGTTGTGGTCGTTGAAGGACGAAATCCCAGCGCAGATGACTGAAAACGATGAGATCAGGTTCGTGTCGCTCGGGCAACTCCAAGGCAAAGTTCGAAGCGGACTTTTGGGATTGAAAACTGGGACTTAAAGCGGCTCGTTGACCTTCCATACCAATCCTTCTTTTTCAAAAACGTCTTTCGAGTTTAGGCTCAAGCGACTCGTGAAATTTGACAGATGCCGTAGTGTCTATCTTGCATTTCAAATGCCATGACAGGTCTAAATTTAGATTTCGGCACATCTCTTGTAGGCAACGCTCAGGATGCCGACGAAAAAGAATTCAACTTCACGAACTCAAAGCCGTTCCCAACCCGCCAAGGTACGCGAACTGAGTTGGGAAACCGATGTCGCAAAATTCCCCAGAAAACAGACTCGAAGAGATCGCTGGACTCTGTTGGATGGCAGTTGGAGATTCTGCTTTGACCCAGAACGACGTTGGAATTTGCCAAATGACGTTCCGGACTGGCCTTTGCAAATTCAGGTCCCCTTTGCGCCTGAGTCGGATGCGAGTGGCTTGGGTGATCACAATTTTCATCCTCGATGCTGGTATCAAGAGAGTTTTCGACTAAAGTGGAAACAGAACCGCCGCTACATCCTTCATTTCGGAGCGGTCGATTATGAATCTCACGTCTGGATCAACAATGAGTATCTGGGATTCCACGAGGGCGGCTACACCCCCTTCTGGTTTGATATCACCGCCCTGCTACAGTCGTCGAATACACTGACACTAACCGTTCGTGCTGATGATGATCCCCACGATCTGGGGAAACCCCGAGGAAAGCAGGACTGGCAGCTTGAATCTCACCTAATTTGGTATCCTCGAACCTCAGGAATTTGGCAGCATGTCTGGATTGAAGAGGTCTCGCAAGTCTATATCGAGCGACTGAACTGGATGCCCCATCTTGAACGCTGGGATATTGGCGTCGAGGCCTATCTGCAAGGACGCCCTCAAGAGAATATGCAGTTTCGAGTTCGGCTGTCTTCGAATGGAAAACTTCTAGCGGATGATACGTATCAGGTCATCAATCGAGAAGTTCACCGCCGAATCGCTCTTTCTGATCCTGGCGTTGATGACTTTCGCAACGAACTTCTCTGGAGTCCCGAACGACCGAATCTGATTCAAGCCGAAGTCGAGCTGCTGGACAGCACCGGGCTTGTGATCGACCGCATTCACTCTTACACAGCTTTGCGAAGCGCGACGGTTCACCGAGGGCGCTTTCTTTTAAATGGACGTCCTTATTATCTTCGCATGATTCTCAATCAAGGCTACTGGGACAGAACCCTCCAAACTCCGCCCTCCTTTGAAGCGCTCAAGCATGACGTCGAGCTGATCAAGAGCGCGGGCTTCAATGGCGTGCGGATGCATCAGAAAATTGAGGATCCCGACTTCCTCTACTGGGCGGATCATCTGGGCTTACTCGTCTGGGGAGAAATGCCGAGCGCCTATCGCTTCACCCATGAGTCCGTGAAGCGCACCATGAAGGAGTGGTCCCAGGTCATTGATCGGGACTCCAATCATCCTTGCATTGTTGTGTGGGTGGCCTTCAACGAGTCGTGGGGAGTCCCCGATCTGGCGGAAAAGGAATCTCATCAGAGTTGCGTTCAAGCCATGTACCATCTGACTCGAACTCTTGATCCGTCCCGTCTGGTCATTGGGAACGATGGCTGGGAGAGTACAGCGACTGATCTTTTGGGAATTCACGACTATGATGATCAACCCGAACGCTTGCTCAGCAAATACTCATCGGAAGCGGGCCTGCACGATGTTCTGCATCGCCGCTGGCCCGGAGGACGTGTGCTTACGGTGGAAGGTTACCCTCATCAGGGCCAGCCGATTTTACTGACGGAATTCGGAGGCATTGCCTGTAAACCCACCGAAAGCTCTCCGGGAGCTTGGGGTTATACCACCACCGAATCAGCCGATGATTTCCAAAGACGCTATGAAAATCTTCTGGATGCCGTCCATCGGATCGAGATCTTCAACGGTTTTTGTTACACACAATTCACCGATACATTTCAAGAGGCGAACGGTCTCTTCACGATTCATCGACACCCAAAATTCTCGCTCTCCGCCTTGGCTCGCGCGACTCGAAATTTCGGCCAGACACGAGGAGAGCTCACAAGCTCTCCCGCTCCGCCGCCTTTGCGTCCCTTAGGGACTGAGCCCAAGATGGGAGATCCTGAAGTCCCCAGCCCCCACAGGTAAAGGCTAGGCTACGAACTCCGGCCTGCCGAGCCGCGATCAAATCATAGGGAGTGTCCCCAAGCATCCAACTGCTCGCAGGATAGGCTTTCACCTTTTTGAGCTTTCAGCTTCGCCCGAGGTGGTCGCGTCCTGAATGAGATCCTGAATTCGAATCTTTTCGAGCAAACCCTGAAGATCTTCTTTAGAGGCCGAAGTCGCAGCGACACAGACAAGGCCGTCGCTTCTCATCTTTTCAACAAGTTCGCGCGCTTGAGGAAACACCACGAGTTCGGGAAGATAATGCTCGCGAAAGATTTCGCCCCTGCGCTTGGCGAGTTGGCGAAAAACTTTCGAGTTGGGCTCGAGAGTGACGACCCTTGGAACCAATTGATCGGTTCCCATCCCGATCAGGGGACGAATTTTTTCAAAGGGCACGGAGAAACCGAATTCTCCCAGGGCCTCGACACAGCAGGCCGCATGGGCATCATTACTATCGATCAGAGTTCCATCCAGATCGAGAAGAACGACGGGTCCCATGAAGGCCTCCTGTTCAAACTTTAGTGACGGGGATGACGGGGCTCGGAGATATCTTGAAGGGCCTGACCCGCTTGTTTTTGATCCCCTTCGGTCGCCAAGTCCCCAAGGGAGACGATTCCAACGGGTTTCTTTTGCGGATCCACGACGATCAGCCGACGAATCTGAGCGTCCACCATCATCTGAGAGGCTTCCTTGACGTCAGCATCCCAGGGCACGGTCTTCACATCCGACGACATGACATCTTGAACGCGCAGGTCTTGAAGGCTTCGTCCCGAGGCCACCGCTTGGATCGTGATGTCACGATCTGTGACCATTCCGAGCACTTGTTCCTGATCTCCGACGGGGAGAACACCGACATCAAACTGTTTCATCTTTTGAGCGGCTTCAATCATATTTCAAAAAGCCCCTTGACCAAAAGAAATTGATCGGGCTTTGTCAGGATCAGGCCCCCATCCTGTCTTTTGCCAGAACAAAGGTTTCAAAATTCACGACCTGCAGTCCGTTTTTTACCATCGGAGAGAACTGGGACCTCAACTTGAGTTTGTTGAGGAACGGAAATGAACAAAGGAGTGTTCCATGAAGAGCTTCACCTTGACGATTACAACCTTGCTTCAGCTTTCGACACTCTCTTCGGAAGCGCAAAGCTTTCAAGATTCCACCAAGGTCTCGTCTCGTTGCTACCGTCTTGAAACCGCGAGCCCCCAAGACGCCCACGAGACCCCGGCAAGCCCGACGTGGCAGACATGGTGTTATTACCATCGCCCTCAAGAAAACATGTGGTTGATCTACAACTTGGACTCAGGCCTGAAACCCGAGCTCTCACTTCTGCTCGAAAGCGATGGAACGCTCACTCATGGATCGCTGCGAGCGGGCCGGATCACGTATCATCGTGTTTCGTCCCATGACTTCAATCCGTATCCGATCCCTCTGCCTGAGCCCGTCACCTCTCCACGTGCCGAGAAACCCGGACTGAGTGATCAGGTTCTGGACAAGATGGTCGAGACTCTTGCTGCTGTTCCCGCGCCCGCGACTGTTTTCTCGGGTCCTGTTGAGCTGCAACAGAGTCGACGTCTTTCCGGGCAAGCCCGGATCACACCCTGGCGGGGTTTTTGGTGGGCCTACCGCAATCAGCACCTGTCGCGATCAGAAAATTCCCCCCTTGGAAAATATGATCGATTTTTACGCGCTCGAGGGCTCAGTGCCGGAGCTCGTTCCTGGGAAAACACGTATCATCGTTACAAAGGCATTAAATGGGAAGGCCATTGCAACGGATGGGCTGCAAGTAGCATCTTGAGATCCGAGCCTCGACGCTCTCGCCGCGATTCTCGAAGTGGCGTGACCTTTTCAATTGACGATCAAAAAGGTCTGCTGGCCGAAATGGACTATTGTGCTTCGGTGAGTTTCTATGGTCGTCGCTACCGAGGACGAGCGGGCGACAATATCCGAGACATTTCACCTGCCGAGTTTCACAAAACCGTTTTGTACTATATTGGGGAACTTCGAAAGCCTGTCATCATGGATTATGTGTCAGGAGTGGCAGTCGATAATCATCCCGTCTCGAAGTACGACATGACAATTGTGCGACGTGGATCTCGAAGTTTGGAAGTGACCGCACGCATGACTTTTCACAAATATGATTCTCGAACTCAGCAGCGCCCTGGACCAGCGCCTGCCTACATTCGCACGTATCGTTATCGACTGACGGAAGATGCCAGCGGTCGCATCGTCAGCGGATCCTGGATCTCGAGCAATCCCGATTTTATTTGGGTGCCGCTCAGTCTTCAGGACTGCGCACGAAACAATCCCTATTTGAAGCTGAACCTCATGTCCGAGATCTTGTCATTGTGATGCACCCTCAGACGTCATGAGGATCTAAGGAGATTTCTATGAAAAAGAAGACGATGCGAAAATCTCAAACTCCGTCGCGTTCGACGAAAGGTCGTAAAAAGACCACAAAGAAGAAAACTTTGCTCGCAAAAAATCGCACGCCCCGGGCCCAGCGACAGAATCCCCTGAAAGGCCAAGAAAACTATCGCAGCGGAATCGAACGTTTTGAAGAGGTCCTACGAGTGGGCCGGACCTCGCAGAAAGTTCCCAATCCCCGAGGGAGCGCCACCCGAGCCCTCAACCGCGACTATCAGCTCCGGCCCGTCTCGTCTGATTTTGATTTAAAAGACCTTGAAGACTCGGGGCGCTCACGTTTTCAGGACCAGCACGACGATCCCGTCGAAGGGCCACCTCGGTATGGGACGCGCCGACCTCGTCGTCCTGAGGGGTCCAAGGTTGTCCGTTCCAAGACCTCACGATAGGAGCTCTTTGAACCACTTGACCCTTTTCGGCAGATGCATCGAAAATAGGTCCTGAGGTTTTGCATGAAGCAGCTCTTTGGTCTTGCGTCGATTCTTTTTCTGGTTTTTTTGTCCAGTGGATGCCAACGCCTTCGTCGTAAGCCAGAGCCCGCGCGCCCCATCATCACGGCACCTGCGCCAGCCGTAACTCCCGAGACTCCCATCGCCGCTCCAACCCCGCCCCCTGCGCCTGCCGTCGTTCCGTGCGAGGAGTATGGAGACTCGAAACACTTCAACGAACAGCGAATCGCCGCCTTCCAGCAGATGATTGTAACTCAAATGGCGTACTTTCGCACACTTCCTCCTTCCGAGGATGTGAGCCCTCACATCATGCCAAAGCTTGATATCCTTCGCAGACGGGCTCGGCACCCTTACCTTCAGCCGCTTCTCCCTCCGAAAACAGTGACGCGGCAGATACGTCGAGAGATTGAGTATTTGGTGGACACCCTAGAGGTGCATGACCCTGGTACGGCGAACACCATCAACACGCTCAACTACATTCACCAGAAGTTTTTGCCCTTGCTTGAAAATCGAGACGAATGGAACTGTCTTAAGAAAAAAGTGGAGCCGCCACCTGAGGAAGCCGTCGACGTTGACCTCGAGCTTGAAAAGCCTCGAGCTGCCACCCCGGCGAAGCCAGTTTCCAGCGAACCCGCTGCGCCGACTCCGTCAGCTCCGCCCGCCCCGACCGGGCCCGCGACTCAGCCGACGAGTGTGCCGACAACCCCGCCGACGACTCTGCCGGCTCCCACGCCTCCTGCTTCTAACTAAAACCGAAAGCGCGCAGGCCTTGGACGACTCCAACGGCCGCCGCGTAGGCGACAAGATTGAAAATGAGAAGCTGCAGGAGTGCTAAGCGCCAGGATCCCGACTCTTGAATCATCATACCCACCGTGCTCAAACATTGCAGTGCAATCATGAAAAAGACGATCAAGCCCCAAACGACGGAGGTCGTATAAACAAGTTGACCATCTGGAAACTGCGCCGCCTGCAGGGCTTCGAGCAAACCCGCTTCGGGAGCGTCCTCACCGACACTATAAACAACCGCGAGTGTTGACACAAAAACTTCACGGGCCGCGAAGGCCGCGATCAAGCCCAGTCCTCCGCGCCAATCAAGTCCCATCGGTTGAAAGACAGGTTCAATTTTCTGACCCACTTGACCCAAATAGCTTGTTTGAATCCGTTCGCCTTCACTGCTCTGTGAATTGGGGAAGGTCATGCCCACCCAAAGAAGAATGGTCAGAATGAAAATCACCGGCCCGGCCCGTGTGATGAAGGATCGTGTCTTCATCCACGATTGCATCAAAAGAACTTTGACGACAGGGCGACGATACAAGGGAAGCTCCATCAAGAAAAACGAACGCTTGTCAGCGGGGATCAAACGATGCAGGACTCCGGCCGCAAGCGCCGAGACCACCATCGACACCAGATAAATGGCGGCAAGTGTCAGCCCCGGCTTCCATGAGCTCTCACCCCAAAAGAGAAATCCCAATAGAAGGCCATACACCGGCAGGCGCGCCGAGCAGCTGAGCAGAGGGATGATCAAGCGTGCGATCCATCTTTCACGACTGGAGTTGATATTTCGAGCCGCCATCAGGGCCGGCACCGCGCAGGCGTAGCCCGACAGAAAGGGAACGAAGCTGCGACCGCTCAAGCCCAAAAAAGAAAAGGGTCGATCGATCAAAGTCGCGGCCCGAGCCAGATAACCGCTCGACTCAAGAAGACCAAAACCCACAAACAGAATAAAAATTTGCGGAACGAAAACAAGGACCGATCCGAAGCTTGCTAGCATGCCGTCAGCCAAAAAACTAAGAAACAGACTTTCCGGATTCAAGGAAAGCAAACTTTCCGAGGCCCAACTGAACACATCCTCCACGGCCCCCATCAAGGGATCGGCCAGAAAGTACAAGCTCGAGAAAAGCGTCGACATGATGGCAAAAAACAGAACCAATCCCAACACAGGATGGAGCAGAATTCGATCCCACTTCAAAGTGGAGTTCCACAGATCCGCAAGAGAACCTTCGGACTGCGGCAGAACCTGCTCAGCAAGCTGCTCGGCCCAGACGGACTGACTTTCCAGTTCTGCATCCGTCCAGGGTTCATACCGAGGGCGAGACTTCACGGCTGAGGCGTGCGGAAGAGCCTCGAGAAGTTCACGTAGGCCTCCGCCCAGTCGCCCGTCGACTGCGATCACGGGAGCTTCAAAATGTTTTTTCAAGGGCTCAAGATTTAAAGAAAGTTTTTTTGACCTCAAAAGATCCAACATGGTGACGACAATCACCAGGGGAAGCCCGAGAACTCGGACCTGCTCAGCCAAAAGCAAATGCCGTCGGATCTGCGTCCCATCGATTACCACGATCACACGATCGGGTTTCATCTCAAACTGGGGATCGGTGAGAATTTTTTTGGTGACCAGCTCATCTTCGGTCTTCGCCTGCAGAGTGTAGGTCCCGGGCGTATCGACCACAGTGGCCGTTGCCCGCCAGTGGGAAGCGAGGCTCCCCTTCAAATAATCCACGGTCGAACCGGGGTAGTTGACGGCTTTGGCGTGAGAGCCCGTGAGCCAATTGTACAGGGTCGTCTTTCCGCTGTTGGGAGCCCCGACGAGGGCCACGGTTCCTAGATTGATTTCACTTGCAGACATGCCATCTCCTCTTCACGTAGAGCGAGCAAGGTGGAAGAGGTTTGAAACAAGTAGGGTCCCCCAAAGGGAGTCCGTCGAATAAAAGTGAGCCTGGAACCGCGGCGAATGCCGAGCTCTTGAATTCGTTCGCGAATTTCAGGATCTCCTTGAAGTTCAACAACTTGGAGCCGATGCCCTGAATTGTATTCCATGCAGAGGTTCTACCAGAGCTCCTGGCTCTAGGACAGAGGGACCCCAGCCCGACGGCTATGTGAAAACCACTTGAAAACGCGCGGCTCCAGGATGGAAAAGGGGCCGGTTCGAGGATTTTGTCAAATGGTGAGGTTAAGTTCCGACGGTGGAGCTCGCCCCCTGACCGGGGGTCTCTTCGACGCGAACTCGGACTCGCTCGACGTGATACTTTCGAAAAGCTTTAAAAAAGTCCTCGGCCAAGATTCGCGACAGCTGCTCCACACTGGTATTGGTGACCTCAAGGAGAATCACCTCGTTTTGCGGAAGGGAGTAAAACCGTTCTCGAAAACGAATCTCGTAATTGCGATCTCGAGGGGTGATCTTCATGTCGGGGTGGCGCGAGGGAAGAAGCACGTGTTCATCCCACTCGTCCAAGCGCTTTTTGATGTAGGTTTTAAAAACGTTGAAATCGACAAAATAGCCGCTCTGGGAAAGATCCAAATCCTGCGGGACAAGCAAATCCACCTGCACACGATAGTTATGACCGTGCAATTTTTCAGCTGACTTCTCATCGAAGATCAGAAAATGACCCGAGGAGAACTTGAAATTTTGCTTCGCCAAGTGCAATGTGGTAAGTCGCTGCATGAAGGGGACTTTAGCATGAAAGTGGAGCTAAAACAGCAATTTCAAATCGAATCGGCCCGGTTTTTACCCCGGCTTCCCGCGGACCACCCCTGCTCGCGCTTGCATGGTCACAGTTTTGTCATCCTCTTGACCCTTGTTGGAACACTGGATCCCCAAATCGGATGGGTGCGGGACTACCATGAAATTTCACGAACTCTCAAACCACTCCTCGATCAGTTGGATCATCGAACCCTGAACGAAGTTCCCGGGCTTGAGAATCCCACCTCGGAGCGCTTGGCCATTTGGATCTTCGAGCGCGCGAAGCCCCTACTTCCCGAGCTGACCCGAGTCACCATTCGAGAGACTCCCCTCACCGAATGCAGCTTTCCCGCCTAGTCGAATCGTCGCTCGACAGGCTTGAGTTCATCGGCCTAACAAGGCTTGTTAAGTTTCCATATTCCTGTTGAAACTCCCCCAATTCTTAGAAAGACTGGAGTGTCTCAAATTGGGGGATTTGTTATGCACAAAAGACGGCCATCCATCGCCTTGCCTTTTTTGAACGTGAAAGCGCTCACCACGCTGGGAATCCTGATTCTTGCCCTCCATCGCCCGGCTGAAGCTTTCTTGTTTAACGACCCCAAGATGTCCCAGGACGAAACCCATCAAGTGACGAAGATCCTCGAGACCTTCGCCAACGGTTGCTCTCTGACAAAGGGGCCCTCGGCGGATGCCATCAGTGTGGTGCGGGGACTCTCCTCAGCGGTCAAATCCGCCTTGAGCACCCAGGCCTGTCAAAGTCTGGCCGGAGCCATGACCTCGCTGGATTCGACGGTCCTGCAAGCCCAAAGCCTGATCCCCGCCATCAATGACTCGTACGTGACTGAACTTGAAGTGGAGGTCAACGCCCTCCAGCGCCAACGGGACGAGATCGCCAATTTGTTAACTCAGACCTCTGACCCTGCGGAAATCGCAAGCCTGCAAAGGGATCTCTACAAAGTGCGAATTGAGCTGGCCGGAGCCCTGAGCCAAGCCAAAGATAGCGCCCTCAACGACCAACAAATTCGCCGAGCGCAAGCCCTGCGACTGCTTCTCGGTTCGACGAATCAGGCCGTCAATCAGATTTTGATGAATGAATCTTGCTGGGTGGGACAGCCGGGCCTTCTTCAACAGGTGGCGGGCGTGGGCTCAACCCTGGGGGCGAGTGCGGCGCTCACAACGGCCGCCTCTCAGAAAGCCGTGCTGCTTTCTGCGGGCGTGAACATTCTCTCGACGATCGTCGACTTTTTCCAGCGCCTTTCAGTGGCCAAAAAGGTGGCCCAGTTTGATCTGACTTTGGGCCCCACGGCTTTGACCTGCGCTCTGGAAAAGATGAACGATGTGTACTGCTCGGCCCAGGATACGCTGAACGCGATTCAGAAGGTGGGCTCGCAGTTTCACGACCCTAAAGCGGACCCTGTTTGGAAGGGTGTCGGTTTTCTTGAGCGTGAAATTCCCGTTTTACTCGCGTGGCTCCAAAAACTGAAATCTGGTGGAAGTGCCTCGACTGTGGGCGACTCGGAAAAACAGGTGAAGATTGAACTGAAAGAGGTCAATCTGACGAACTCTGAGAAACTCTTTTTGGGCTTCCTGCGTGACGCCCAACGTTTGTACGACCAAACGCCAAGCCCTCAATCTCGCTTCGCGATTGTCAGACGAATGGTAAACGAGTTTGTCATCCGAATTTGCGATTTGATGAAAGGGCCACCCAATGTTGATAATCCACTTTGCACGACTGATATCGGGCTAAGCTACTCCTTCTACTACCTGATCGGGCTGCCAACCGCGAAGTGGCTTGAACTTTTGAAGATGAACCCGGATCTGAGTTTTTCATCCGTAGATCTGGAGCTTCTCGCGGGAATTGGAATCGATGCCACCCAGATTAACTTGGCTTTGGTGAGCACCCAATTTAACCGCTGGTACAAACGAACTCGCGAAAATTTTGATATTGAAAAGCGCTTAGTCCTGGGACAGGACCTGACACTGATTTTTGATGAGGCCATCAAAAAAAATTATCAGGTCTCGACCCCCGTCACCCCCGAAAGCTCTTTGGAGGATTTGCTAACTTTCTTGAGACGCTCCCGTGCCGAACCGGATCCGGTTGAGGATCCACAGCTAAGCTTGAAGGATGAGGTGATTCAGGCCCTTGAACGGATTCGATCTCAGATTCGGGCTGTTGATGAAAAGAAGACTCGCCCCGAGCTTGCCAAAGATCAAATCTACGAAGCGGCCGATCTGAAGTTTGGTGTCTCGTATTTAGGGGACCGAGTCGAACGCCTGATTCGCACCGAACTTGAGAAATTGGTCTACAGCCGCGAGGGTCTCGACGAGGTCACGCGCCTTCCCTTCTTAGCCGCGAACGATGTCATCAATGAACTGCGCCGCTACTATCAGGTGAGCAGTCTTCAAGAACTGCAGGAAACTTCGGCCAACGCCCAGATGATCATGATCAATACGCTAGGCCCCTTCAATCGGCTGTTTGCGACCCCCATGCAACGCGCTTTTGACGACTTTGACTCGACCATTCGCCGCCTGGGCCCTGATGGCGCGGGTCCTACCATCGGCCTTAAAACAAAAATGTGTTTTTACTACTTGGGCGCAACACGGGTTCCTGATTTTGTGATCAAAGAGTGTGAAGGACTGAAGGCGCGATCCGTTCTGGGACTTGAAACTCCCACTTTCTCTAAGGCGCTTCTCAATCAGCCTCTGGCCCAGCGGGCTTGTGAGTATCGGAATTTTGTCATGAAGAATCGAATTCTTGAAAAGCGTCGAGCACGATTTGATCAAAAATACCCCGAGTTCTTCCGACTGTTACGGGGCCTTGAAGTCCGTCGCTCGCCAAGCCACTAGGCAGGAGCAGGGGGCCCCTAATGAAATTCAAAGTCTTTTTTGTAGGACTCGCTCTGGCCCTACAGGCCGGCGTGCATCTCGTTTCGACAGCCAGCTACGCGGCGGATTCCACTTGGAAAGCCGTGGACGCCCTGGTGGACCAGCAAAAGTTCCAGGCCGCGCTTGATCAGACGCTTCAGATTCACAAAAAGGCTCAAAGCACCCAAGACGCGCGTCTGGAAGCCGAGGCCCTGATTCGCGCAACCCAATTGCAGATCGGTCTGCATGGTTACGAAACCGCGGTACGTTTTCTTCAAGAGCAGAAGTGGCCGAACGACCCAACGGCTCGCATTCTTCTGCATCTGTTCTACAATCACGCTCTCATGACTTACGCCGATGTGGACTCGTGGGAAATTGACAGCCGCGAAAAGACCGTCAGCCAAAAACCTTTGGATTTGAAGTCTTGGACGCGGGGACAAATCCATGACGAGATTGATAAGGGATTTGATAAAATTCTGAATGAAGCCTCGGGTCTAGATCAGCCCCTTCCCGCCTTTTTTCTACCTTATGTGACGAAGAACAATTATCCCGAAGGTGTTCGCCCGCATCTGCGAGACGCCGTGGTCTACATGGCCGTTGAACACTGGAGCCGAACGCAAAACTGGTCTCCAGAAGAGTTGAATGAAACTTATAAGCCAAAATTCAAAAACCTTCTCACGGCGGCCTCGTCCCCACGGCTTAAAGCCGCGTCGAAGGCTCACCCCCTTGAGAAGATCATGTCCTGGCTTAACGATCTTCGCCAGCGTCACGCTCAAGCCAAGCGGCTGGAGGCCTCGGCCGAAGCCACTTATGAAATGATCGAGGTGGTCCATCGGTCGCTCTCTCAGGACCAGGATCAAGAGAGTCTTCGGGAGCAGCTGAAGACTTATCAAACCCAAGTTCGTGCGAAATTCCCCTGGTGGTCTCGAGGCCAGGCCGTTCTTGCCCGTTTGTTGATGTCCTCGACGAAGCCCGATCGTCTACGCCTGGCGCTTCAGGAGGCTCAGGCTGGAGTGGCTCAAAATCCGAAAAGCCCGGGAGGTCTGTTATGTCAGGATCTCGTGAACGAAATCCAAGAGCCCTCGTTTGACTTTCAAGCGATGGCCCATGACGGACCGTCGGAACGCTCGATTCTTGTAAATCACAAGAATTTTCGAACTCTTTACTTTCGAGCCTACCGAATCCCTGAAGAGAACTTTCATCTCAAAGCCCATTTGCGCCGCGGGACCAACGCTTCGGACTTCCCCGCCCATGTTAAGGAGCTCGAGGGAGAGCTTGTTCAAAGTTGGTCGGAAAAATTACCCGAGACTGAGGACTACCTTTTTCATCGGAAGTTTGTGACTCCTCCGTTGAAAGAATCTGGTTCTTACTGGATTTTCGCAAGCCTTCGAGAAGACTTCTCGGCGAAAGAGAATATTATCCAGGGCCTCCCCTTTCTTGTGACTCCGCTTGTGTTAACCCTATTGAATGAAGGCCAAGGCGAACTGGAAGCGCGAGTCAGCCTGGGAAAAACTGGTGAGGTGGTCGCGGGTGCGGAGGTTCAACTCTACCAGTACGAATGGGACAAGCCCGCTCGACTTGTAGCAACCAAGAAAAGCTCTTCAGAAGGCTATGTTGTCTTCTCGAAAGTTCGAGACCCGAATAACCGCTATCCACAATTTCTGTTGGTCGCTCGTCATCAAAAGGCTTTTACAATTTTCTCTCATGGTCTCTATTTTGGTGAACGCGACACCCCAGAAACTTTGAATCGATCGCTTCTCTATTTGGATCGCGCGGTTTATCGACCCCAGCAAAAAATCTTCTGGAAGGTCATTGTCTATTCGGGAAATCCCCTTAAGGCCAAATTTAAAACTCTCTCGGCGGGCACGTCCGTGCGAATTCAACTTCTTGATCCTAATAACCAGCAAGTGGACGTGAAGTCCGTGAAGCTGAATAACTTTGGAACCGCGTCAGGTGAGTTTGTGATTCCAACGGGTCGCCCTCTCGGAGCTTGGCGACTGATGTCGGACTATGGCCCCGGCCATGCTTTCTTTCGCGTCGAAGAGTACAAAAGACCGACCTTTGAAGTCGAAATCTCGAAAGCGACATCCGCCTACCGCTTAAACCAACCCGTTCAAGTCGAGGGACAAGCCAAGTATTACTTTGGTCTTCCTCTTTCCAAGGGCGAGGTAACCTGGAGAGTGACAAAAGAAGAGGTTCGGCCCTTCTGGTGGCGATGGAGCCCGCGTCACTGGCATGACTACTTTTTCGCTCCTCTGACTCCCCCTCAAATTGTTGCAAACGGCACAAGCTCTCTGGATCGCGAGGGGCGATTCCGCGTTGAGTTCACACCGCAGGCTGATGAACGAGCCAAAAACTCATCGGGTGTTTCGTACCAATTTCATCTTCATGCTGACGTCACCGAAGAGGGCGGCGAAGCGCGCTCGGGTTCTCGCGCTTTTCGAATTGGGTTTACCACAGTCGAAGGAGAGCTTCGTTGGAACGAAACGTTTTGGGCTCCTGAAGATCGCGTTCAAATTGAAGCCTACAGAAAGAATCTGGATGGCTCTCCGCGCCCGGGTCAGGGCCAGTGGACCCTCTCTCGATTGAAGGTGCCCACGGCCGCCACGCTGCCGACCGAGTGGCCTCGATTGGGATCTAAAGGAACTGCGAACGGTTCTAGCCAAGACCTTCAAAAGTTTGGACACCCCGATGACTCGCGCCGGGCTCGATGGGAAACAGATTTTGCATGGGACACCTATCTTGCGACGTGGCCGGTTGACACGAAGCTTTCAACAGGAACACTGAAGCACGATGCCGAAGGGCTTGCGAAATTTCGACTTGAGAAGGCTCTTGCCGAAGGCGCTTACCGACTTGAATACACCACTCAAGATGACTTTGGAGCCCCGGTCGAATTTTCAAAAGACTTTCTTGTCAGTGGAACTCGATCCAAAATTCCACTTCCGTTTTTCGTCGAGACTCAGAAAACTCAAATTGAGGTCGGGGATGAACTTGTTCTGCAAGTGCATTCAGGTTTTTCGGGACAGCCGATATGGCTTGAAAAGTTTCAGCAGGGCCGTCGGGTCTCTCGAAAACTCATTCGTGGTCAGACCGAAGAGAGTCTGATTCGTATGAAGATTCAAGAAAGTGATCGTGGAGGCTTTTCCTTGGTGGCCACAATGCTTCGCGATCATCATCTACTTCAACGAAGCTTTTCCATTTCCGTGCCCTGGTCGAACCAACAGTTGAAGATGGAGCTCGCCACCTTTCGAGACAAGTTGCGGCCCGGACAAAATGAAACCTTTCGAATCTCAATCCAATCACCAAAGGGAAAGGCCCTCGAGGACTCGGTTGAAGTCCTCGCTTCAATGTACGACCGCAGCCTTGATCTGTTTGCATCCTACACCCCCCCCTCTGTTCTGTCGATTTATCCCTCATTCATTGGCGTTCCAACTCTTTCGTCTTCTTTGGGGCAGGTCCAAGCCAACTATTTGATGGGAAGTTTAATTCGCCCCCATTTGGGACCTTACTTCTCGCCCGATCGTATGACCTTCCATCAAAATTATGGAATTGGCGGCCCGGGCTCGCGTCGCGGTTTCTTGAAAAGCGAACGGACTGAGGAAATGGCGGTTGCCCCCTCTGCGTCGATGGCTCGTGAAAATGTCGCGCGAGTGGCGCAAGCGGCCCCCGCCCTTCGAGGGAAAATGGAGACCGCCTCCAGGAGCGATGCGGCTCTTCCGGCCAGTGCGCCGGTTCCTTCTCCCGAGCCCACAAGTGTTCGGTCTGATTTTTCAGAAACGGCGTTCTTCCTGCCCCATCTTGTTTCGGATAAAAAGGGCGAAGTGAGCGTTGAGTTCAAGGTTCCCGACTCGGTGACCTCGTGGAAGTTTTGGGCCCAAGCTCTGACTCGGGATCTCAAGGGTGGAGACCTTCTTCGCCAAACAGAAAGTGTGAAGGATTTGATGGTACGCCCTCAGATTCCCCGCTTTTTGCGAGAAGGGGACGAGGCTCTCTTGAAAGTTGTCCTGAACAATGCTTCTGACAAAGTCATGACGGGAGAACTTGAGTTTCGAATTGAGGCAGCCGACAGTGAAAACCTGGCCCTTCAAGATTTTGGAGTGCCCGACACGGACCGAAAAAAGAAGTTCTCAATTCCCGCCCGCGGCTCGACGACTCTTGCTTTTCCGTTGAAGGCTCCGCGGAAGCTTCAGGCGTACAATGTGCGCGTGACAGCAAAAAGCGGTGTTCATTCGGATGGAGAGCTGCGGCCGCTTCCCCTTCTGCCAAGCCGTCAGCATCTGGCCCAGTCTCGGTTCTCCGTGCTCAAAAATCAAGATCGAAAGACGCTCGAGTTTCAAGACCTGGCAAAGGCGGCCAACGACCCGTCCTTGGTCTCTGAAAAAATGGTCGTGACGTTGGATACTCAACTGTTCTACAGCGTGCTGCAATCGCTTCCGTATTTAGTGAACTATCCGTATCAGTGTACCGAACAGACTCTGAATCGCTTCTTAGCCACGGGAATTGTGACCTCCTTGTTTCATCAATATCCGGCGATTCAAAACATGGCCGATGAGATGTCCAAGCGGAAAGACCGTTTCGAGCGTTTTGATGAGCCGGATCCAAATCGAAGAATGACTTTAGAAGAAACACCTTGGCTCGAGTGGTCCCAAGGGGGACGCAAGAACGAAGGCGAGGTTCTTCTTCCCATCCTCGATGCCCGAGTCGCTCGGGCCGAGCGTGAGGCGTCCTTGGAGCGCTTGAAGCGGATGCAGCTCAGTAACGGGGCCTTCCCCTGGTTCGAAGGCGGTCGACCTGATGAGTACATCACTCTCTACATTCTTTTGGGACTCAGCCGCGCGCTTGAGTTTCAAGTTGAAGTACCGAAAGAGATGGTCACTCGCAGTTGGAAGTACCTGAGGGGCTGGTTGGATAGCGAAATTGATCGGATGATGAAACTCGACTGTTGCTGGGAGTTCATTACTTTCGTCAATTATGTCGTGGGACAGTACCCTGATAGCTCTTGGAGTCAGGGACTTTTTGATGAAACCTATCGCCGCAAACTTCTCGACTCCAGTTTTAAAAACTGGAAAAAACACTCGCCCCTTCTGAAGGGTTATTTGGCCCTGACGCTGAAACGCTTAGACCGACCTGAGGACGCGAAACTCGTCTGGGACTCGGTCATGGACTCGGCGAAAACCGACCCGCTGATGGGGACCTACTGGGCGCCTGAGGATCGAGCTTGGTTATGGTACAATGACACCATCGAATCCCATGCCTTTGCTCTTCGGACACTCTTCGAACTTCGCCCCGAAGATCCGAAGCTGAGCGGCTTAGTGCAGTGGATTTTTTTGAATAAAAAACTCAACCACTGGAAGTCAACGAAGGCGACCTCGGAAGTGATCTACTCTCTGGCCCACTATCTGGGAAAGACGCAAGCCCTGGGCGGCAAAGAAGAGATCCGCGTGCAAATTGGGGATCAGGAAAAAAAGAGCTTCACGTTCCAGCCCGACAAATACACAGGACGCAAGAATCAGATTGTCGTCCCCGGGTCCGACGTCAAACCTTCGTCATCGAAGATTCTCGTCGAAAAAACCACGCCCGGCATGGCCTTCGCTTCGGCCACCTGGCACTACGCTACAGATCTTCTGCCCACGGAAGATCGGGGGGACCTATTTCAAGTTTCGCGTAAGTACTTCAAGCGAGTTCTTGCGGGCACCCAATGGACTCTGCGACCTCTGACTGAGGGCGAAACCTTGCGTATCGGAGATCAGATCGAGATCCAACTTTCGATTCGCTCAAAGCAAGCCGCGCAGTACGTGCACTTGCGCGACCCTCGCGGGGCGGGATTTGAACCCGAGAATCCTGTGTCAGGACATCGTTGGGACTTCGGGATCGGATGGTTTGAAGAGATTCGTGACAGCGGAACCAATTTCTTCTTCGCCCAGCTGCCCGCCGGGGAATACACTTTGAAATACCGCCTGCGAGCGAATATGGCGGGCACCTACCGCGTCGGAGCCGCGACTCTGCAGTCGATGTACGCGCCGGAGTTTAATGCCTTTTCGGCCGCCCACATACTGAAAGTCGAGGATCGCCGGGCGGAGAAGTAACACGCGACGCTTTAGAGCCGCGTGGCGAAGCGCAAAAGCGAGGTCGGAATGGAACTAGACACCAGGACTCTCCTTATCGAAATGATCGGCTGGATCTCGACGCTGACTTTTTTGATTTCGATTCTACTTCCGAACCGCATTCGCCTGCACGAGTGGGGTCTTTTCACGTCGGTCACGACCGGAATCTACGGCTACGCCCATGGGGCGACCGCTATTTGGGTCAAATGGGTGATTGCCTTTTTCTTCCACGCGTACATGTGGTGGAAGCTCCGAAGAAACAGCTGAGGTCTCGAGAATCTCGCGAGGAATGAGGCACGAGATCCCCCGCTCCTTCAACACGAGAGTGAGCTCCTTTAAATTTCGCGCTTTGGAAAGGCTGAACCCGATGCCGGGGAGCTGCTTTTCAAGGTAGGCAATGATTCGAGGACCCCAGCGGTAAGATTGCGATTCTGTGAGACTCTTCGCGCACACATCCAAATAGTCGTCGGACTTTTTAGATGCGGTCACATCGTCGGAAAGAGCTTCGATTCTTACCTCGCCTGAAAGAAATCCCGCGACCCCTTCCCAGATCCAGAGTTCTGATCTCTCACGAGAATCCACTAAAAGAAGTTGTCGGCCGTGAACGTACTCATGAAGAAGGGTTGGAATCAGGTCCGAATCTTTCTTCGTCGTACAGAAGGCATTGAGCTTGGCTCCCACTCCCCCATCAGCCTGAGGATAACTTCCCGGCGAATGGGCATACACGTGGTAGGGTCCATAAATTCGCGCGCAAGAGGTCTCAAAGGGTTTTTCGGAAAAGGGGCGAACCTCGATTTTCACGCGGTGATAATCATGAACACCGAAGTAGTCATCAATTCTTTGCACCTGTTCATAAAATGAATCTTGCTCGGCCTTGAAGTTCTGCCGATCCTTTTCAAGGGGAATTTCCAAATTAAATCGAGATTCAAAAGAAGGGATCGGCTTTTTCCAAACTTGGGCACAGCCCGCGAGCCAAGCGAACAGGACAAGGGATCCAAAAAGTTTTATCATTCCATTTAAGTTTAATCGAAGTCCCGCGACTTACAAAATCTAAAAGAAATTTTTAAGTTTTCCCTGTCAAAGTCTTCGACAGAAGACACAAGATCCTGCAGAAAAAATGCACGAATTTTCCAGAATCGCCCACATAGATCACACAAGACTGTCTAAAATTTCGCGAGCTCGCCGAAACGGCAACGAGTAATGGCCTTCGTTCTCATAAATCACCAGTTTAGAATGAGGCACTTGGCGGTGCATGTATTTCGCCATCTCGGGATTGAGCAGCCAATCTTCTCCACCATGAAAATAAAAAACTGGAAATTTCGAAAGATTCTCAACTCGACAGGCCTTCTCGAACCAGTCCATCGAGAAAAGCTTCGTGTCCCACAAAATCCCCTTCGCCCTCTGGAGACGGGCGTGACTCATCGAGGCCATCAGAAGATCACGATGCTCGGGCGCCAAGAGAACCTCTCGATCGGCCGAATTCAAAAACTTCACAAATTTGTCGATCTTCTTTTCAGGCCGCAGAAAGCGGCTGGCAAGATTCGCAACCGACAGCAGTAAAAAACTCGGAAGAATGTGGGCGAGCATCAATCCGCGACGTTGAAATTCGCTAAAGTGCCCAAGGCTATGAGGACCATAGGTCGCCAAACCACATACGATCACCAGTTGAGTCACACAATCACTCAGCTGGCTGGCCATCAGGTGAGCCATGGGCGCCCCGCCCGAGACCCCTAGAATCGAAAATTTCTTCACACCATGATGATCCAGAATTTCAGTCAGCCCCTGAACATAAGACTGAGAGTCCCGGGGCGTATGGAGATCGGTGCCCCCGTAGCCCGGGCGATCCGCCGCGATCAGGCCCCAGCCCCGTGCCACAAAAAGTTTTTCTAGAAACTGAGCCTGGAGGTGGGAACCTGGAAAGCCATGAAAGTAGACAGTCACATGCTCGGAATCGAGCGGTCCCCAGGTCGAGTATTGAATTTTCAGCCCACGATCTCGAGTGGTGTAAGTCAAAGCCACGTTACCGCTCCCAAGGATTTTTGGTCACCGAAAGTCCACCACCCCACTTCACGGCGTGCGGTTGCAAAGCCTTTGGATCGAGCTTCATAGATTTCGGATAGATCATCACAACCGTCGAGCCCATGTGAAAAACTCCAAGTTCCTCACCCTTTTGAACAAGCTCACCCTCTTTTTTCATGATTTCAATCGAGCCCACATTGGTCGCGCCGACAAAGACAACTTCCACAGGACCCAGTTGGGTGTTGAGACTCACCACCGCGCGCTCGTTGACGATAAAAAGATTTGGAAACGACGCCACGCTCTCGTCATGAACAGGCCACAGATCCAAACCAAGACGTTTGATTTCTTTGACCGTCCCTTCGACGGGCGAATGCACACGATGGTAATCCGTCGGGCAAAGATAGTAGACGACAAAAAGCCCGCCGTCATACTTCGCGGCCCGGTCCTCACTTCCGAGGAACTCACCCAAAGGGTAGGTCAAACCTTTCGCTTGAATCAGAGTTCGATTCTCAATAATTCCAAACTGTGTGATTCGCGAATCTGCCGGGTGAACACAGAACGTCTCGGCGACCGAGCGCACCCCCGGCTTGAGCCGTCGCGTGAAGAAGGCATCCAGACTGCGGTACTGGTGCAACTCATGCTCGGCTTCGTTTAAGTTGATCTTGTAAGTTTTTGCAAACCAGCGGATCACAGCCTTCACAACAAAGCCGGGCGATTCTCGACGAGCCCACCATCCGACCCAATTCGAAAGACTCTTACGAGGTAAAAAACGAAGTATTTTCCAAGACATATAGGAATTACACTCGCAGCGAAGTCTTGTGTCAAGGCTGTCAGCCGTGTTAAACCCGAAGGCCTCATGTCGCGCATTCTGCATAACCTTCAAGTTCCTTTGGATCAGTCCCTGGAAGACTACCTCGCGTGGTCTCAGCCCGGTCATGGTCCCTTTCGTATTCTCAAGCAAAGTGTCGATGCACGACGACGCCACAATCCCCACTTCGTCTATACCGTTGAGCTCGCCGACGCGGGCGAACAGCTCACGCGAAAAGAGTTTCATCTCGCAAAAGTCTCACGAAAACCTGACATTCGACCGATCATTGTCGGCTCGGGTCCTGCGGGACTCTTTGCCGCCCTTCGTTTGGTCGAGCGCGGAATTCCCTGCCGACTTTTTGAGCGCGGAAGCCCGAGCGAAGTTCGCATTAAGGGCATCAATCGCTACTGGCGCTACGGAGAACTGGATCCGCGCAACAATGTGTGTTTTGGCGAAGGGGGCGCGGGCCTTTATTCAGACGGAAAACTGATCACGCGAATCAAATCCGAGCATATCCCCTACGTGATGAATCGTTTGGTTCAATTCGGTGCTCCCGAAGAAATCGAGTATCTTTCCAACCCCCATGTGGGATCGGATCGTCTTCGCCGTGTGATTCCTAAAATGCGCGAGTTTCTGATTCAGAACGGATGCGAGATTCACTTTGACACACAAGTGACGGATCTTATCGTCGAGAACAAGCACATTCAGGGTATCAAAACCGAACGCGGCGAGACCTTTCAATCTCCGTTCGTGGTTCTCGCGACCGGCCACTCCGCCCACGACATCTTCGACATGCTCTCGCGTAATGAAGTCCTGATGGAGGGAAAAAGTTTCGCCGTGGGTCTGCGGGTCGAACATCCGCAAACCTGGGTGAACCAAACGCAGTACCGCGAAGCCGCGGGTCACCCGAAATTGGGAAGTGCCAATTACAAACTCACCTACCACGACGATCAGACTGGGATCGGTGTCTATAGCTTTTGTATGTGCCCGGGCGGCTTTGTTCTTTCAAGTTCCACCGAGGCCGATGGTTTGGTCTGCAACGGCATGAGTAACTACCATCGCAACTCGCCTTGGGCGAATTCGGCCATCGTGGTGACCGTGGATTCCCAAAAACTTTTCGGCCGCGAGATCACGAAAGGCCTTGAGTGGCGACGCGATCTCGAGAAAGCCGCTTTTTCAGCCGTGCGAACGGCGGGCGGAACAAAGCAGCTTCCCGCCCAGGGCCTTGCGGACTTCGTCGAAAAAAGGGCGGGCGATGTTCGTCGTGGTTCAAGCCCCTCAGGAGAAGTGCCCGCACGGCTGGATCAAATTTTACCCTCCTTCCTTTACAAAAAACTTCTGGAAGGATTCGACCGCTTCGATGTGACGATGAAAGGTTTTATCGCGCGCGAGGCCCAGGTCTACGGAGTCGAATCTCGCACAAGCTGTCCGCTGCGAGTCACTCGCGACGAAGTGAGTCTAGAGAGCCTGTCTCACCCCGGTCTTTTCCCCGCCGGAGAGGGCGCGGGCTACGCCGGCGGCATCACCTCAGCCGCCTGCGACGGCATCCGCATCGCCGAAAAGATATGTGACAGGTACATTACCAGTAACGGCGCGTCGTGAAGGGTCCCTCCTACAGGTTGAAACCTGCCTCACAGAATCTTAAGGGAGATCAAACAAAAGCTAGCAGAAATAATGATTTCGAACGCGGCCGAATCTTTGTTACACTTTCTCTATGATTGACCTCCGCAAGACACTCACGCTGGCTCATGATGCACTTCAGAAAAGTGGCATCGCCCATGCCTTGATTGGCGGGTTTGCGCTCGCTGTCTATGGACATCACCGAGCCACATCCGATATCGATTTTCTAGCTGACGGCTCTAAAAGAGAACAGATCAAAACTTGTCTACAAGCTGAGGGCTTTAGGCTCGCTCACGAGTCTTCCGAGGTCCTTCAGTTTACTGGGCCTGGCTTTCTCGATATTTTACTCGCCAATCGTCCCCTAAGCCAGGAGATGCTTACAAACGCCACGATGAACAGCGCACTTCATATTCATGTTCTGCGCCCGGAAGATATTATTGGGCTTAAAATCCAAGCCTACAAAAATGACTCGACCCGTGAGCTTCAAGATAAGGCGGATATTCAGAAGTTACTCAATTTGCCCAATTTAAATCTCGAGCTCGTCAAAAAATACGCCGATTTATTTCAGGAATGGGAAGCTCTGCAGACCTTAAGGAAGAACCAACCATGACGATGGAAGAGTACTTTCAGTTTTTAGAGCAGTACTGGAGGATGTTTGAACCTCCGAAGCAACCTGCCCCCAAAAAAGAGTATAAACTCATTTTAATTTGAAACCCGCCGCAAGTCTCTCAGTGTGCGACTTCATGACGCGTCGTCACTGGTAATGTACCTGTCACATCAAGTCTTCGCGCCACTCGCGCGGCTCGGTCGAGGGCTCGACTTTTTCGACTTCAAAGTACATGCGACCGATTTCGTGGCCGTGAGTCGTCTCGACCAGCACTCGCCATTTTCCAGGCTGGTAATTCTGTTTCACAGTGTAGCCGCGAAATCCCTGCTGGCGCCCGCCCACGATTCGAATGGGAATTCGGTCACTGCTTAGCCAGCCGCGCTTGGGATGATACAGATTCCAATTCAAAACCACTTGGTCATCAAAACGCCTAGGAGAAAAGATCTGAACAAAAAAGACAATCTTGTCACCGGGCTGCGCCTGAAAATCCTGGGCCCCGCTTTGCCAAAATTTCCACCACGGGCGATCATAGCTTAAGCGGTAGACGCCATTTTCCACCTGAAGATTGTGATAGACACCCATCTTGGTAATCGAAATCGGCACTGGTGGAATCCAACCAAAAATGTAGAAAACGAGAAACAGCACTAAAACGCCCGCACCCGGGGCGATCAAGAAGCGCATGAGCTTCGGCGAATCGGAAACTGTTCTTTGCAGCCGGCGAAAAAGGAAAACAAGAACGCCTGCCGTGCAAAGCAACGACACGATGAAGGGAGTCCAGCCAACAAAGCCCAGAATCACGGGCACGATCAGCGAGAAAAACGAAAACAGACAGATCACAAACAGACCCATCTTTAAACTCACATCGCTTTTCTGCACGGACTTGAGTTCGTTTGCGATCATTAGCCCGAGCAGAACCACCACGAAGATGATGGAAGAAAACATCGAGGAACTCTTCAAGAAGAAGAGCGAGTAGACACTCAGCAAACTTCCTAAGAGAAAGTGAATGATCAGGCTGCGATAGTTCCAGATTCCCACCATACGCCCCGTCGGAATCCACTTCTCGCACTTGTGCAAGAAATCGAAATACAGAAAAGACCCGATCACCCCCAAATACACGAGCTGCTGGGCGATCGCCAGCGGATCGTCGATGGTCGAAAGTGTTAGGATATCAAAAACAAAACCGCCCAGGAAAAATCCCAGATCAACTTTGGTTTCATTTCTTTCGTAGTATTCGATCATTCGTTCTTTCAGGGACACGGTCATACTTCCTTTCGAGGCAGCGCTCAATCGTCCACTAAACCTTCAGCCAGGTCTTTTTTAAATACTCACTTAACAAACGAACTGGGATTTGATTGCCGAGAATCTGGGTCCCTTCTTGGACACAGACGACAAAAGGAGGTATCTTATTCTTAAAGACCTTTCGAACCTCCGGAAACTTTCCAATATCTCGGGCCTTCCCAGTTCGAGAGGCCTTGGCTTCGATAAACAGATAAACCTGCGGATTAAACTCAAGTAGAAAGTCGATCTCTTCACCATCTCGAGAGCGCCAGTAAAAGATCTTACATTCGAAATCAGTGTTCAACTTCAACTTATAGATCTCTGAAAAGACAAGATTTTCGAAAAGCTGTCCATAGTTCGGGGATGTGAGAAGGGGCTCGGACTCCGACCACCCTTGCAAACGACATGCAAGACCCAGGTCTATAAAATAAATTTTCGGCGATTTAACAAGCCGCTTGCTTAAATTCGTCGAGTAGGGCTGAACCAGTCTTATGATATTCATTCCTTCTAGGGCGTGAGTCCATTCTTTAATTGTTTTCGAATCAACGCCAACTTCACGTGCCAGACCGGCTAAATCAAGAATGTTGCCCACACGGCCCGCAAGAAGCCTTAAAAATTTAAGGAACTCCGAACTCTTCTGAATTCCGGCTGTTAGAACGACATCCTTTTCTACGTAGCTCGAAATATAATCATCCATGTATTTTTTTGCTTCCTTCTCTTTCAGGTTATGGGCATGAATTTCTGGCCAACCACCTAAGAAAAGAAGTTTCTGAATTGGAAGATCACGAGCGCTTAAGATTTCACTTATAGATAAGGTGTTCATTTCGAAGAAACTCGCTCGGCCCGCAAGGCTTTCTTTGACATTCCGATCCATTAAAATCTGATTTGATCCACTGATGCGGAAAAAAGTGTGTCTCTTAAAAGAGGGCGCGCGGCGAAGCTTATCCACACGTTGCTTAATGGCCGGGAATAGAAGCGGAGCATACTGAGCCTCATCTATAAAGACCTTTTGATCCTCATAAGGCTTGAGCAGCATTTCGGGATCATTCTGCGCAAGATGTCGCAAAGCCATGTCATCTAGGCTAACTTCCTTGAATTCAGGATCTAAATTCAAAATTAAACTGGACTTACCACACTGTCGGGGGCCCCTCAAAATCTGCACAGAGTCCGTATTTGACCTGATCTTATCGCTAATTTCCCTTTTAATCCACATATTTGGCAAGTATGGAATGAGACTCCTTTTTTGTCAAGAGCCGCAATCTTAGGCTTGCACGTGAAGCCCCAGCTGAATGTAATTTAGATCTTGGAATCTACTTTCGAGACAAGATCTCTTGAGACTCTTCGTTTTGATCCGCGTGGCAAGTGCCTGTTTCAAACGCCCAGCCAACTTCGGTGCAGACAAATGTGGCTTCGCCGCCATTCAAAGGATCGATCGCGATCCGCTTAAATCCAATTGGAAAACCTTGATCGCTTGGAAAAAACTGAGCGGCACAGCGACCCCACTCGACGATTTCCCCATTGCACGTATCGGCGGAAGCATAGCTTGAAAGAAAAAGACTCATCAAAGCCGGGATCAGGAATTTCATCAAGTTCATGGGCTCTCCTTTATCAAAAGTTTATCGGATTCGCTTTATTTCGAATCGGTCACTCTCCGTCAAGACCTCTTACGACAGCAATCCGAAGGCCACGGGCCAAGCTGCAAAGCCCATTCTGTTGCCCCAATGGCTGTCGACAGCTTAGACACAGGGACCCGAAGGGGCTCGCCTGAATGCGGGGAAGGGACCGCCGTCAATCCGCTTGGCTCAGTACCTTTTTGCAGGTGAGCGCTGGCACCTGCATCTTCCAACGACGTTCAAACTTAGGCCCCTTCGGATCGATTTGATTCTACTTGGCATGGGCCTCTTCCAGGGTCATACCTTGCTGGAGGCTCCCTGAGTCCACAATGACCCAGGCCTTCCCGGACCAAATCAAGTTCGCGGGTCGAAAGTCACCGACATAAGCCCCTTGGGCCCGAATTTTTTCAACTAATTTCAAGAGGGCTTCCGCCGCAGCCTTTGCAGCAAGATCGCCTTCTAAGAATCGCTGCACCACCTGCTCCCCACTGACGCCTTCGATCCAGACTTTCAAAACATAGCCCTTTTCTTGGACCAGCACTTTTGCGTGAGGGATTCCGAGCGATTGCCAGTAAAGTTGAACAATGATAGACTTCGAAAACCACTTGTTTAGCGTCGGCATCGCAGCCTCCCAATCAAGACTCGAGAGTGCAAAACTAGAGCTCAGCGGAATGGGGCCCGGATTGGGAAGCGTCTCGAAATGAGCCAGGGGATCAAGTTGTCACATCGCCTTAATTCTTAGCGGATAGGTGATTCCGATGCGAGAGTCCGCAATTTCTCTGGGGACGGGATCCAGACGAGAAACTTTGTTGAGGCGCTCGCGAAGCGAGCTTAACTGCTCGGGACTGAGGCTCCCCTTTAGGACTTGAATGCGGGTCTCGGAAATCAGTCCCTTTTTTTCGACGATCAGCAGGATCTTGAGGATGACCTCGTCCTCTTTTAAAGACAGTGCGAGGTTTTGACTTGCGCGATTCACTTTGCGCCAAACATTTTGAAAGTACGGGTGCTGCTCTTGCGAGCCCGAGACCTCAAAGTGCGGAGCCTCGCCTTGATCGGTCAGCCCAACGATCTCGTCGCCACTTGCAAGGGTCGACTCAGGCTCGGGCTCTTGGGCCTTCAAGGGAGCCTTCACCGGCTCCGGAAGAACGGTGGCTCGACGAGCCACGGGCTTTCGAGATCCTGCAACAGAAGTTGACGTCACCAAGTTCACTTGGAAAGTTTCAGAAAGACTCGCACCCGGTGCTCCCAAAAATGTTGTCACTCCCGCCACCGCCACGTGCAGCACGACCGAAACCATGGCAAAAAGACTCAAGCGACTAGAAATTAGCAGTGAAGCCTCCGTAAACAGTCAAAGGTTGGGCCGGTTCAAATCCCGTTGCCCGCACGCGAGTGGGTCGATCCTGATCAAACAGGTTCTGAAATCCCCAGTTCAGTGTCAAACCCTTCTCCAGCCATCCCGACAGATGATGCTGTCCTGTCAAATCGACCGTCGCCACTTCACCCAGTTCAAAGTTCGCCGAGTTCGCATCGTCCCCGTAGTGTTCCCCTACAATTTGTCCTTGCAACCGAACCATGGATTGATCGGCGTAAGCATAGGTGACGCCAGCGCGAGCCACGCGCTCGGGCGAGTACTGAGTTTGATTTCCGCTGAAGCGCCCTTGGCGAAATTCCGCATCGAGCAGTGAAAGGCTCGCAAAAGTTCTCCATCGAGGCGACCACGACGAGGTCACAAGAAAATCCACACCTTCTGAGCGCGCGGCTCCGCCATTCTGAGTGTTGCTCGTGGCACGGGCGATCAGGTTCGAGTAATCAATTCGAAAGACCGAAACATCGTACTCATGGCGCTCGCCCAAGGGGCCTCGCACACCGACTTCCGACGAAAGAGTGCGGGCCTCTTCAAGATCCTCGCTGACGGTATCATCCGCTGTCTGGAGGGGCACTGTATCTTGGAACGCCGGTGGTTTGTAACCTTCTGAAATGTTCGCGTAGACTTGAGCTTGATTGACCAGTTGGTACTCAACACCCAGACCAAACAAGGCGACCGTGATGTCTTGAGTTTCTTCGCGAAGCCCCACGGTACTTGTCGGTTTTTGATTTTCATCGAGCTGCTGACGAATGCGCTCGACACGCACGCCGGGAACGAAAGTCCAACGATCCTTTCGAAACGCATTTTCCACAACAAGGGCCTGCGTTTGTGTTTCACGATCCAGGTCCCGTCGATTCACACCATCGGTGGCGGTCGCTGTTGCACCGGCCTCTTCGCGAAACGGAGATTGCGTCTGAGTCGCTTGCAAAGCCACCGTCAGGTGCTGAAGCTTTCCACCTAAAATATAGTTCTGCTGCCAGCGCCCTTGCACACCATGAGTGAAGAAACGCTGATTCTGAATCACATTGCTGTTGTTCAGAGCCACGCCCCCGAAGGCGGGTGACGAGCCGCGATCTTGGCGGAAACTCTCGCGGCGGAATTCACTGTACCAGTACTCAAGCGTCGAGGAGCTATCGGCACTCCAGCTCTTATCCCAAGAAAGGACCGCGGCCGTGCGATCAATCTCCAGACGATCGTTGCGTCGAGTGACCTGTCGAGGATTGTCGAGCGTGATCACGTTCGCACCCGGAGTCCGCGCGAGACCTCCGGGCTCTCCGTAGCGTCCCTGGAACATATCCAGATCCAAGCGAACCTGCGAGCCCTCACTCAGATTCCAGCGCAAATCCCATCGCGGATTCAGAATGCGGGTATCATTATTGGTCTCGCGAAATCCATCTTGTCCCCGTGCATGAAGACTGAACAGATGCCCGACCTGCTCGTTTCCCGTGGTCACCTCATTATAAGTGCTAAACATTCCGTAGGAGCCGCCCAAATTCGTCGTTCGAAAACGTGTCGCTTGAGTTTCACCCGGTGCCCGTCGAAGCTGAAAGTTCAGAGCGCCGCCCGGCTGAGGACCATAGAGCAGACCCGAACCCCCGCGATAGAAATCCACGCGCTCGATCGCATCGGACGGTGGTACGTAGTAGCCCGCGGGATAGCCGTAGGGATCTGGCACACTGGGAAGTCCATTTCGCAGAGTCAAAATATTGAAGCTCTCATGGGGATCACCCAGGCCTCGGTAAGTTAAGCTCGCCCAGGATTCGTTGTTCACTTCGGAAATCATCAGGCCCGGAATTTCTGCAAGCAATTGACGATAGTTATTGTTCGGGGTCGAGGGCTGCTCGGCCTTGTCGATGGTGGTGACTTTCTTTCCGCTGACGATGCGTTTTTCAACAACAGGCTCTTCGGGATAAATCTTTTGCACACGACGAACTTCCACCGCGGGGATTTCGAACTGCGGAGTCGCAGACTCCGTGGAGGTCTCTTGCGCGAAGGCAAGCCCCCACATCCCAAATATCACAAAGCCGAAAAACCACTTCCACATTTTCCCAGGAGAACTCTTCACGTCTGAACCTCAAGTTGTGAGTCCTGCGACCACACGCAGGAACTTTCTTCGCCTCTGCTATCAGGTCGTATCACAGGCGTTGGAAACTCACGAAGATCTATAACCCACTGAAAATGAAGTGAAAAACAGATGAAAACCAACCGGACCTTGAAGCTCGAGCGGGCCATGACGCTTCCGTCTATCTTACAACCTCGCCTCGTCCTCGGGCCAATTTGCAACAAAGCCTCTTGACACAAATATGTAAATTATATGTAAATAAAGCTCATGAACAACGGCGTGGACTGGCTGCTTCTGGATCTGAACTCTTTTTTTGCCTCCTGCGAGCAGCAGGCCCGGCCCGAATTGCGAGGAAAACCCGTGGCGGTGGTCGCCATGGTCACCGATACCACTTCGGTCCTTGCCGCAAGTTACGAGGCGAAGAAATATGGAATTAAAACTGGCACCCGTGTTGCGGAAGCACGCAAACTCTGTCCCGGATTGCAGCTTGTGGCGAGTCGCCCTCGACTGTATCTGGAGTATCACGAACGTATTGTGGAAGCGATTGAAGAGATCCTTCCCATCCATTCCGTTCTTTCTGTGGATGAAGTGGCATGTGAACTTACAGGTTCACAGAAGAACTTGGAAAAAGCCCTGGTACTCGCGCAGACTCTGAAGGATCACGTTCGGCGTCGGGTCGGCACCTGCTTGACCTCGTCCGTAGGCCTTGGACCCAACACTCTGATTGCGAAGATTGCCTCGGATATGAAAAAGCCCGACGGGCTCACCTGGATTCTGCGCTCTGAAATTCCGGAAAAACTAGGGCCACTTTCGGTGCGGGTGATCCCCGGCATTGGCGCGCGGATGGAGGCCCATCTGAACCAACGTGGTCTTTATAAAATTCAGGATCTTCTTTCCCTTAGCGAGGCCAAGATTCGCGCTCTGTGGGGAAGCATCGTAGGCTCTCGAATGCTTGTCGGCATCAAGGGGGGCCCCTATGTTTACGGTTCCAGTGAAACCAAATCCATCAGCCACGAGCATGTTCTTGAACCCACGTCGCGAAGTCTTCTGGGGGCTTACCGCGTTTCTTTAAAGCTTTTGAACAAGGCCTGTGTTCGGATGCGAAAGAATGGGTTTCGTTGCGGACGCCTGACTCTGGCGGTCAGGCTGCTCGATTCCCAGCGCTTCGATCAGGATGTGAAATTTCAAAAGACTTCCGACACCGGCTTCTTGATGAAACAACTTCGTGAGCTCTGGACTCTGGCCCCAAGAACGTCCCGTCCCCTGAAAGTCAGTGTGGTCCTCTCAGATTTTGAAAAAGAAGAGGCCCATCAGCTTTCCTTCTTTGAGCCCGAACAGGGTCGGCGGGAAAAGGCCTTCGAGGTGGCCGATCGTCTGAACGAAAAGTTTGGGGCCGATACGGTGATTGTCGCCAATCTCTTTGGAATGAAATCTCGAGCTCGCGGGGGTATCGCCTTCAGTCGCGTGCCCCGCAAAGAGGAGTTCAGTCCCGATGAAGCCAGAGAGCCTGAATCTGACCCTGTTGGGGATCCTGATTAAGATACTCAAAAACGCGCAGAGCTTGAGCCTGAAGCCCTTCAGAGGATCGACTCCGCAAGCGGCGCGACTCGATCCGAGTTCGATCGGACTTCTCATGGGATTTCGATTCTTTTTTACTGATCGAAGGGGGTTCGTGCTTTTCTTCGAGCTTGGGTTCTGATTCTTTATTCGTTTGGCCTTCAGACAGGGTCAGGCCCCTTTCCAAACTCAAAGGCGCTTCAAAGGCTGCGGGAGCGGAAAGACAAAACCCAAAAATTAGAGTGATCCCTCGAGCGTGCATAACTTCTCCTACCCCTTGCGAATCGCGATCTGCGCGAGTGCATTAAAAGTGGCGCAAGTAAAGCCAGCACTTCGAATTTTGGTCAACATGACCCTTAACAAACGCAACTGCGCTAAGAGATGACCCGCCTGCAATCTTACGAGCGAAGAAGAGAAGAAAACGCAATCGTGCGAAAAGAAGATAGGAAGATGGTTTACGAGGGGAATGTTATCTGGAAAGGATCTGTTCAAAAAAATGGGATGGGAGCGCTCTCAACAAACAGGATCAAATGCCACGTAAGAGTTCAAACTTCTGAATCTCAAGCTGAATCCAGGGGGCCACATCCGACACATCGATAAACCCCTGGTAGGGCTCGTGCTTGCGGGCACGGCACCCACTGCCCCAGCTCGACACCCCAATGACCACTTGTTGGCCCGCGCGAGTCTGGACCAGGGGGCCCCCGCTATCCCCACGACAGGTCGTGGTCTCGCGAGGCGTGCGAATGCAAATCATTTCATCGGTGACTTTCCAGCCTTCGCTCAAAAATGCAGGATGCTGAGCGCACTCTGTCGCTGAAGCAATTTCAAACTGCGCCACTTGCAGATGTTGGGCAGCTCGGCCTTCGTGATCCACAAGTCCCCAACCGGCAAAAGTTCCCACTTGCTGAGCAGAAAAATTCAAGGGCCGGTCCGCCACGCGCACGGGTCTGACGTTCAGGATCGGCAACTCAAGTTGAATCAAACCCACATCATATCGCGGCCATCGGTACTGGGGATGAATCATCATCTTTCGAATGGGAAGCTTCACGCCCCCAACACCCTCAAAGGTCTGATGCCCCATCACCACTTGCAGCTTTTTGTAGCCCATGAGTGGATTGTACGGATCAATCAAAAGACAATGAGCTGCCGTCAGAATCCAGCGCCGCGCGATCAAGGCCCCGGCACATTCTTGCCCGCGATCACTGATCAGATTTGCCATAAAAAGAAAGTCTCGCGGAGAAGCCGTACTCCCGTTTTTCAACATGGAGGGGCCGGCCTGATAAGACTCATTCTGCGCAGATACGGTTTCGTTTGAAAACTGACGGCCTTCACAAGCCGCAAGTCCCAAGGCGAACGCCCCCGTCAAAATGAAAAATCCAAGTCCTCTTTGCATCGCTAGCGAACTATCGGTTTTCAGAGACAAAAGCGCAAGACCCGCAGCCCTTTTACGGGCGATCTTTGAACTTTTACCACATCGTGCTTTTGCGCTGACAGGTAGAATTTTCAGAAGCTGTTCACAAGCCTTACAGAGTGAAGTTGAACTGACGGATGCGATAGGCTTTTTTCAGGTTATCGGCGTGATCGGTTCCGAAAATGACGGCCTCGATGCGATCAGGAAAAATTCGAAAACTGACAGCGCCCAGGTAGCCAAACTCGGTCGCTCCTTCGACGGCATTGAAAGATTTGAGAGATTCCAGCATAACCGTTTGAATCGGAAGCCGGGGCCCCTTGTATCCCGCCCGCTCCATCGCCGCGTGAGTGAGTCCAGAGATCGCGTGCTCATCCTTCGCAAAGCTTTCTCGGAGAAGCGAATTCGGGATGACAAGATCAACATCCGAACTTGAGGTGAAAGCAAGACCATTCGGGAAGGAACCATCCAACACCAGGAAATGATCAGCCGCTTCGGCTTTCGAAAGTCCCAACGCCTTCAAACGCACCTTCAGCTCTTTTTGCAGGGCCTTCAGGACGAACAGCACACTCTTTGGGGGCACATAGTTGACGAGTCGATTCGTGTCGGCCACCCGATCTTGAACCTCTTTTAGATGGGCAAGATAGTCGCTTGCCTTCAGAGCTCCCGATTCTGAAAGTCGAATTAACTTTTGATCCCATTGCAAAGTGCTCTTTAAAAAAAGCAATAGCGCCCGCTTCGGCGGAAGTGTGTTGGTCGGATCCGAACCTACGAACAGGGGACTTGAAAACTTCGAAGCCCACGCATAACGTGACAAACCGAGAGTGACCATGCTTTCGGCCGTCTCAGGACTGTAGGACGAGATGAAACGGGACACCGCGAGAATCTCGATGATTCGCCGATCCATCATCAAGGTTTTTTGAATCCAATTCTCAGGCCCGCGGCTTTCAAGAGCGAGGCTGAGCATATCAAATTGGGCCCTCGTTTCACTCGTGTAATCCTCTCGAGTGGCTCGCATATGTCCGAGGATCTCTCGTTTAAGATTCTCTCGGCGATCCTCGGGAACCTCTTCAAAGGCGATTCGCAAAAGCTGACCCGCCCGACTGTAATCGACGGCGCCTCGTGAGTTCCGCGAAAAGATCAGATCATAGTGCGCTCCAAGGTAGCCCCGTTCATTGAAGAGCTTCTCCGCCGAAACATGAGTTGGCAAGCTGGGGCGAGCGACGACTTCATAACAGCGGTCTTGCGCATGCAAGGTAAAGGAAATTAGAAGACCAAGAACGAAAGCCCGAAACATACCGGTACCCTTCCCCGTCGGAGATAGAATTCAAGGGCGCAAGTTCCAGACCGCAAATCTGTGCTACGAGCGCGAAAACAATCGGGTTCTACACTTCTTTGTCGCAAGAGCGACAATAAATGAATATGCATATGCACTTGACTGGAGTTAAGATTTTCTCGAGGTGATCTTTTGATAGGTCACGGGTTCGGTTTTGAATGAGTTTTCGATGATCCGCTGGAAGAGTAAACCTCGGGAATTTGAAGTTCGGCGATTGAACCTGAAGACGAACTCCTCAAGATAGCTGTCCATGTGTTTGACGTCCATTCGACCTTGATGGGTACCAAGGAGCCAGCGCTTTAAAAGCGAGGTCACGATCCCGATGCGAGGAAGAAGTTCGTCCGGATCAACGCTCGAGGATTTGACCGCATGGTGTTTGTATCCGAGTTTGCCGACGCCGCTGTAGCCCCTCCAGCCATCGGTATGAACGGCGGATTTGGGCGCCACGTTGGCCTTTATAAAGGCTTCAAGACTCTCGGCCGATGCATCAGAAGATCGCTTGATTCTGATTCTTCCGATCTTTTTCTCTCCTGCAAATTCGGCTGCAATTACAATAATTTGCTTGTTTTCAGCTCCGCGCCCGCGTTTTCCTGTGCTCACGCCGCCAAGGAAAGCCTCGTCAATTTCAACAGGCCCTCGAAGCTGACTCCGCTCAGCGAAAACCATCGCAGAGCGGATCTTGTGCAGCAAGAGCCAAGATGACCTATAGCTTCCGATCCCTAAAAACCGATGAAGACTCAAGGCGCTGACACCGGTCTTCTGCGAAGTCATCCACCAGATCGCATAGAACCACAACTTCAGCGGTAGCTTGCTCTTCTCGAAAATCGACCCTGTCTTGACAGAATTTTTGAACTCGCAAGAGCGACATTGACGAAGGCCGGTCGCGTTTGGCCAGAATTTGTCGTGTCCGCATCGTTGGCAGCGAAAGCCCTTGTCCCACCGAGCTTGCTCTAAAAACCTCAAGCAACTGGCGTCATCGGGAAAAAGGCGGTCAAAATCTTGTAGATTCTTGGGGTATTCCAAATCACCTATATTCGACCTGAAGCCTCAACTCCAGTCAAGTGCATATGCATATCTATCTTTATTCAAACAGCAATTTTTATGAGTCGAGAGGCCGATTCATTGAGGACTCTCTTGCTCATGAGATCTATCACTACGTCCAAGTTCACTACTATAAGACTCCCATTGATCAGTTTTCGGATTTCGAAGAAATCGCGGCGGTTGAAGTCCAAACGGACTTCCGTGACAGATTTCAAAACGGACTTCGCCTGGGTCGCTCGATTTGCGAAATGCTGAAGGGCACGGCTCCTCAGTAACCTGTCGGTTTTTTGTTCTGGTCTGTTAGCTTTTTGACTGTTTTTAGTTGAGTGTATGAATTTTGGCGCGGGTCTTTAAGTCGCATTCGCAGCAGAAGGCCTCTTCTTTAATTTTATAATCAGAATCATCTCGGACATGTTTCAGCTCGAGCACAGTATTGCACAGGACGCAGTGGCCATGGTTTCGAACGAAGTCCGAGTGAGATGAAGTTTCAATCTTTTCAAAGTACTGGATTTTTGTCGCGGTATTCATGAGTCCTCCGTGGCCTGCAACAGACTCGGAAGCAAGATCCGTTCCTCGGACTAAAGGCGGTGCCCAGGCGAGGTTTGCGAAGCCTAAGACCCTTGCAGTCTGATCCTTTAGAAAAAGGAGAATAATCATGACTCAAAAATTCGTTCTAACCCTGATGGTCTTGACTTTAAGTGCCTGCATTCAGGTTCGTGACCCCGAGGCGGATAAAGCTCAATCCCCAGAAGTCACCCCCGGTGTTCCAAAAATGGGTGCCAGAGTTACGCCGTTGCCTCAGGCCCAAACTTACTTGGTTCAAATGGACGGTGTTCCAAAGGGTGCACAGATCCAACGCTTTTCAATCAACGAGAAAGGGCAAAAAATCGTTGAACCTTTAGAAAAGCCAGAGGACGTGGTCAAGAAAGCGGGCCCTCAAGAGTATGCGATCCTTGAGGCCGGAAAACCTGAACAACGCCTTCAGGTGAATATTCCAGAAGACGTGGTCATCACCGGTCTGCAAAGAGTTTCAAAGCTGAAACTTCAAGACATGGCCCCGAATGCTTGGGGCCTTGAGAAACATTTTCGCGTGACCGGCCGCCTTTACTTTCAGGGGTCTTCGGCTTTGATCACTGAAGGTCAAAAAGTCTTGATTGAGGCCGATACAATCGAAAGCGAAGGAGCCACTCTTCAAAGTTTTTCGCAAGATCAGCTTTTGGTCATCAACGCCGATGGACGACATGGGGGCTTGATCTACTTGAAATCCCGTGAGTTGAAGGGAACTTTACAGGTCAATATGTATGGCCAGAGCTCAGAGCTTCAAAATTTCCTTCTGCCGGATCAGCGCAATCACGGTTTCAGCGGAGGCTCTTCGGGACAGCTGGTTATCGATATTGAAAATCTCAACTTTGGACGCGTTCGCTACCAGGCTCTCCCAGGAAAAGGCGGCGAAGGGAAAGAGGTGCATGCCTTGTGTTGGGGTGGGTGCCCAAATCCAATCTTAAAACCAGCGGGACCCAAGGGCCAAGATGGCGTGGCGCAAGCGGCTTGTTGGTTACGACATGGCCGTTGTGAAGAGCTTCGTGATTAGGGCGAAGTTATGTAGTTTAAACGATCATGTTCCCTAAGACTTTTAGGAGTGAGAGTAACTGAAAAAAAGCTGCTGATCTCGCTCGTACTTCTTCAGCGCAAGATTAAAGAGCTCGGTAATCAGCAGGGAGTAGCTCACTCCCGAAGCTTCCCACATCTTTGGATACATCGAGATCGACGTGAAACCTGGAATTGTGTTGATCTCGTTAATGTAGACATCGCCATTTGATTTCAAAAAGAAATCGACCCGCGTCATTCCATCGCAGCCCAAAATTTGAAAAGCCGACGTCGCGACTTTTTGGATTTTTGCGATTTCAGCAGCCGTCACCTTCGCGGGGATCTCGGTACGGGCCCCGTTCTCATCTAGGTACTTAGCTTCGTAAGAGTAGAACTCGTGGTTCACAATGATTTCTCCAGGGACCGAAGCGCGAGGGGCTTCATTCAATCCCATCACCGAACACTCGATCTCGCGACCTTGGATGAACTCTTCAGCTAGAACTTTTTCATCGTAGCGAAAGGCATCTTGAAGCTTGGGACCGAAGTCGGCTTCCGACTTAATTTTGTGAACTCCGACAGAGGAGCCGGCATTGGCTGGCTTGATAAAGAACGGGAGACCCAAATCCTGCTGAAGTTCTTGAAAACTGATAGATTTCGTAGGTGTTAACACCCGGTAGCGTGCGTTCGCTAGGCCCGCGTAGGTGAGAAGCCGTTTCATCACCTCTTTGTCCATGCCGATGGAAGAGCCAAGGACACCGCACCCGACAAACGGTAGATTCATCATTTTGAAAAGCCCCTGAATGGTTCCATCTTCACCGAAGGTGCCATGCAAGACGGGAAAGGCCACGTCGACGTCAAAGCTCACCATTTTATCAAGCAAATAAAACGAAGGGCGACCCTTACGGCAAATCAGAGAGGTGGCTTGGGCGTCCTTTGGAAGCTGATCGTCAGTCAAAGCTGTGATTCGCTTCAGAGATTCGCTTGAAAGATGGTACCAGCTTCCCTCTTTTGAAATTCCAATCAGATAAGGCTCAAAAAGATTTTTATCCAGAGCCTCATAGACATTCTTGATAGAACGCAGCGAGATCTCGTGTTCTGCGGAACGGCCACCAAAGAGCAGGGCTACTTTTTTCTTCATAGTGATTCAAGATTATTACAACGTACTAAATAGTAAATCTGATTTTCGATTTTCTGCTGGCCTTCAACACAGGAGCTCACGATCTTCGAGATTTCTTGAAGGCTTGGGGCCACTTGAGTGGTATGGCGTAGCTTACTTGTGAAGACTTCACCTGTCTTTTTATCGATCAGAACAACACTTCGAATCAGAGAAAGGATTCGAACTGGGACGGGTTGTAGACCCGCGACCTGCCAAGTTCCTGGAGTCAGGCTCATGTTCGAGCAGACGACCTCGAGCTTGTAGTCTTCATCTTCCCGATTGTCACAAAAGCCACGAAGTTCGAGGATAAAATCCCAGCTATGGCGCGCTTTTTCCCAGCCTTGGGCTTCTCGAAACTGATAGTAGCCCTCGGGCGTGACCGCAAGTACCGTCGTGCGGGTAAACGAAGTTTCGGGGGCGGGATTTCCCTGAGGATCTCGCTCGCGAATGACGGACGAGAAGCGATAGGTTCTTTCATTTTTCACGGGGTCGAAGTCGGCGCTGATGACCGTGAGCTCACGCCGCGAGAGTTCACGAACGAGACTGTTTGAAATTGTGATGGTCTCGACGCGTGTATCTTTTTGCCCAACGAGAAGCGCACTCGGGTTAATGCTTCCCATTCCAATTAAACTGTCGACCACTTTTTCATAGTCATCGGCAAGAACGAGAGTTTCAGGCTTCTGCTTCGGGGCTTCCAGAAAACAGGATGAGAGAACCCATGGGACTGTTAGACAGAAGAGCACCGTTTTAATTTTTGAGGCCATGGTGGCTCCTTCAAGATGTTGAATCTTTAGACCGAATCCCAACCCCAAATCCAAAGGGGTAGGGGCAGGACTTTGCTCAAAGTCTCGGCGGATTTTGGGTTCTGGAAATCAAAAACTCGGAAGTCGACGGGGCCGAACAGCAGGCGAACGAGGTCTTCTACGCGGGGTACGACCAACAGATCGGGACCCACTCCGAAAAGAAAACCGGTTCCTTGTTTTTCAAGAACAAAGTCCGCAACTCCGAAACCTCGAAAGGCTCTCTTGATTTTGGCAAAGAAACTTTCCGTATCCACGAGCTTGATCATGCCCAAGAAGCCCTCGAACTGGCTGCTGTGGGCTTTAAGTTTTGTATTCAAGTTGTGAGAATGGGCGGGTGTGATAATGGTCACCGGTTGTTGCTTGGATTTGCGAATCCAACTCAGAAGGGATAGCAGTTCGGGGACTTGTCCGCCCCACTCATGTATGTAGTTCTGCAGATCGGCCCCTTTGCCTTCGACGGCAAAAGCTCCGAGAGTTCCATCGGGTTTCCAGGCGGTGTAGACGTGGCTTTGAGGAATTTTCAAATATTGACGGATTTCTTCTGTGGTTCTGACGGACCCCACCGTATGTTGATTGTAAAGGCGGCTCAAAGCTTCAGCAGAAACATTCTTGTCTTGAGAGTAGCGAAGCCCGGCCACGGGAGGGGTGAATTCTTCGGTGATCGTGGAGCTCATCTCGGTTCCTGCCAATTCGAAGCCCATCTTGCGATAAAAATCGTGAAGATGTGTCCAAAGGATCGCAAAGTCGCACTTCTGGTCTTGGGCCAACTGCATGCAGTCTTGAAGGATCTGCTGGCTAAAACCCTGATTCCGGTAATTTTCACTGGTTACAACCGAGCCGATCCCCGCCACCTTGTAGATCAGGCTGGGGGACTTAATCACCATGGGTCTTAAAACGGCATGGGACACAAACTCGTTATTGTGAGTCATGATTCGAATATTGTGTCGGTTTTGTAGGTTGAGGGCAGTCGGATACTCCGACTCGATGGTCCAATTGTGCTCAGGGCGCAATGAGGACGTTAAAAAGCGCACAAGTTGAGGCCATTCCGATTCCTGTAGGGGGCGAGGTCCTTCCATGGAACCCTCCTTCACCCCTTTAGTTTCCCATAGGAGGGGCGGGGTAGGAGCTAGGCCTAGCTGAAAATGCGACAAAGGGCTTGGAAATCCTTGTGGATTTCGCTTATAGTAGGGCCCTCGAAAGATGGCCTTTAGGAGAGACAAGCTGTGGCTGATTTGAAGATGAAATGGAAAGAAAACGCGAATGGGAAGATGTTTGTCGATCAAACCTGCATCGCCTGCGACGCCTGCGTTTTGACGGCCCCCAAGAACTTTGCAATGCATGAAGAGGATGGCCATGCCTACGTTAGCAAGCAACCTGAAACGCCTGAAGAAGAAGCCGCTTGTAAAGAAGCCCAAGACGGCTGCCCGGTCGAAGCCATCGGCGACTACGGCGATCAAAACCAAGACTAGGTCTTCTTCCAAAAAAGGGGCGCCTGCCTTGGTGCCTCAGACACTCTCGAAGCTTCGTCAATACTATTCCGACGCTCACTGTGCTCTTCATCATGAAAACCCCTTTCAGTTGCTCGTCGCCACGATTCTTTCGGCTCAATGTACGGATGAACGTGTCAACAAGGTGACGCCGGCCCTTTTTGCGGAATTTCCGGATGCAGAAAAGTTATCTCGGGCGTCTCAAGAGCAAGTCGAAGCCCTGATCAAGAGCACGAATTTTTTTAAGAATAAGGCCAAGAACCTGATCGGAATGGCTCAACGACTTATCGATCACCACGCGGGCGAAGTTCCGCAGGATCTCGAGTCTCTGGTGAAGTTACCCGGAGTGGGGCGAAAAACCGCGAACGTTGTTTTAGGAAATGCGTTTGGATTAACGACGGGGATTGTGGTGGATACTCACGTCGCTCGACTCTCCCAACGTCTAGGCTGGAGTGAACATGAGGACCCTGTTAAAATTGAACAGGATCTTCAGCGGATCATTCCGACTTCACATTGGATTCAAATTTCACATGAGTTGATCTTTCACGGTCGTCAGGTCTGTCAAGCCCGTAAGCCCGACTGTCCTCATTGTTTTCTTTTTGACCTCTGCCCGAAACGCAACGTTAAATAATGACATGCTGGTGGCATTCTTCGAGAGCATCAAATACTCAGGGCATCTTGTGCCCATTTCGTTTCTAAGAATTTTCATCGGATATTTTTATCTTCAGGCGTTCTTCAATAAATTCAACGGAGACTTTCTGATTCGGCCCCGGATTGCCGAGCTGATCTCTCACAACTTACCGACAAGTCATGCGCCGGAGTGGTTTAAGTGGATCCTCAGCACCTATTTGGTGGGACATTGGCAGACGCTCGCGTTTGTTTTTGTCGGACTTGAATTGGCGATCGCCGTTTCTTACATCATTGGGTATGTCGTGCGTCCTGTCGCATTGCTGGCAGCCTTTCTCACGTTGATGATGCTTTATTTGAGCACGCCGGCGGATCAAGATTTTCTAAAAATTCTGCTCGCGCTCCATATTGCCTTCGCGTGGGTGGGGGCCGGTCGCTGTTTAGGCGTCGACTACTATTTCTTCAAACGCGTCCGAGGATTCTGGTGGTGAGCCGATGAAACACTTTATCCTCTACCTTTCGGCGATTTTTTTGATTTTGTTCTTGGCACACGTGAACAAGAATCAAAGTTTCCTGATTCGCGAGCAGAAGGCGATCGTCAAAATCTTCACCTACTCTTCGTTTGCGTCGAAGTGGGGACCAGGTCCTGTCTTGAAGGAACTTTACGAGCAATCCTGCAATTGCATCGTCGAATTCATCGAAGGAGCCGACACCGCAATTCTTCTGCAAAGACTTCGAATCGAGGGGAAGAAGCTGGGTGCGGATCTGGTCGTCGGTTTCGATCAATATGATCTGCAGAAGGCTGTCGTTGAGCTGAACTGGCGTTCGATGGATTTTTCGTCCTTGGACGTGGACTCGATGGTGAAATCCGCTTTGAAGAACGAATTTTTTGTGCCCTACGACTGGGGGGTCCTGAGCTTTGTCACTCGTGAGGATTCGCGGATTGCTCCCACAATTTCACTTGATGACCTGACTCGTTCGGACCTGACGCGAAGAATCGCCCTTCAGGATCCTCGAACAAGTTCAGTCGGCCTTCAGTTTGTGATGTGGGTATTGAAAACCAAGGGCACGGATGAGGGTTGGAAGTACCTCGAGCGGATGATGCAACAAGCACACAGTTACTCGCCCAGTTGGTCGACGGCCTACGGTCTGTTCAAGTCGGGACAGGTCGATCTTGTTTTTTCTTACGTGACTTCGCCGCTCTATCATTTGATCGAAGAGAAGAATGAAAACTTTCGTGCCCTTGAGATGGTCGAGCCGCAACCGGTTCAAGTTGAATTTGCAGGAATCCCTTCTTTCTGCCGCTACTGCCAATTGGCCGAGGGATTTTTGAATCTTTTGTTATCACCTGAGGGACAGAAGATCGTGATGGAGAAAAATTATATGATGCCGGTCCTGCGCACGGTAAGGAGTGGCACGCCCTTCGAAAACTTAAAGATTCCTTTTCGGTTACTCGAGGTTGACTATCCATCCGTCAATCAGATCGAACAGGTTCAAAAGCAATGGTCAGATCTTCGACGAAAGACTTCTCTGTGATCTTGAGAAACCTCATCGCGGGCGGCATCCTACTTTTCTTTTTGTCGTCGTTGTTTGTTCTTCTCTTCTTCGTCGATGAACTTGGAAGCTTGAATTGGGTCGAGACCTGGTGGGCCTTTAAAAATTCGGTCGTGCAGGCCTTTTTCTCAACCGTTTTAACTTTGGTGCTTGGATTTGTGGTCGCGTTTGGTTTGATTCGAATCCCTGAAAAGCGAATTGTGATCGTTTCGGCCGCGACCATTTTGTGTCTGTTTCCCCAGTTTGTTCCCAATGTGATCAGCCTTGTGGGAATCCTCAATGGCCTGCAACCTTTTCCCATGGGAACAATCGGGGTCGTGATCGTTCATGTGTTTTTGAATTTTGGTTTAGCCGCAATCCTTCTTCAGAACCAAATGCGGGCCACGTGGTCTTCCACTCTGGATGTTTCTCGAACCCTAGGGGTGTCGCGTTGGTCTTACATTCGAAGCATTGGTCTTCCTTTGCTAAGAAATGATTTTCTTCTGATGGGAATCTTCTTTTTTTCGCAGTTCTTTACCTCCTTTTCGGTGCCCCTGATTGTGGGGGGCGGGCGAGGGACAACCCTCGAAGTCTTGATCTACGAAAAAATGCGGCTGTCCTCGGATTGGAGTGCAGCCGCCTATCTGGCTTGGCTCCAAGCTCTCTTTATTTTGGCGCTCTCAATTTTGACATGGAAGTCTCGAGCTCAGACAACAACTCGAGAAGCAGATTTGCGTTGGCTTGGATCTTATCTGGGTTTAGTTCCTCTTGTTCTTTTGATGGCGGGATTTTTGGCGGCCTATGGTTC
>JBKDHV010000031.1:0-20817 GCA_046336915.1 Bdellovibrionales bacterium | reverse complement strand
GGCCATGGCCTTTGAGATCCAAAGATCGTGAAGCTCAAGACAGTAAGCTGTCACGCCATTTGTCTCCTTGGAGGAAAAGGGAACTAGGCGCTGTCTCCATCCATCTGGAAGAATAGCTGTGCTGGGTTCGACACCCTGGGCGTAGTAGCCAAATGTTTCTTGAAACAGCGACGCTTCGCCAATTGAACCATCAATCAGGTCGGCCGCCATCTTACTTTCCTTCGGATCAAGAAGAGCAATGTCGGTCTCAATCGAGCGTTCAGCCGCTGGAAACAGGGACTCGAGGGATGCGTGAACAGCCTGACTCCCGATCACGAGGACTTCCTTGACATTCAAGATGCTTGCGGCGGCGCGGATCGTGTGAGCAAATTGACTACGTCTCATGGTGACTCCTGCTTTTGAAACGTTTGAAGGACTTTGCTTCGCTCTTGCGCCGTGAGCACGCCAGCAAAGGGAGTGACTTGTCGCATATCTCGACCCATAAGACTTGGATCCGTTAAAGAAGCGATCAGGTTTTCAAGCGGTAAGTCCAGCCAATTGCGCCAGAGAGAGAAAAGTTTTTTCGCCGACGGGTTTTGAAGTCGCATTCGAGCCAGGTTCCTTCGTGCCTTGGCTAGGATCATTTGGGGATCTGCCTTAAGCTTCTTCGCAATCGCCCGATGATAGGCCAAGCTTCTGAGGTCTTCGCGAGTCAGGGCCGGTACAAACGAGATCGAGATTTCCAGGCTCGCCGAGTTCGCCAGTTTCTGGAGGGTCTCGAGGGTCGGGGATTTTCGACCCGCTTCATAGGCGGCGATTGTGGGCTGAGAAGTTCCGGCCATTTCGGCGAGCTCCTGTTGGGTCATTCCCAATTGGGCGCGCAATTGGTAAATCGGGCTCATTTCCACACTTTATATTCGATCGGATATAAAGTCAAATTGTCTCAAATTGAGGAATTGAGGCTTAGCCCGTCCTCAGTTAAAGGCCTTTGCGCGTTCTTTGCGAACTTGCTGAAGATACTGGGCCTCGAGGGCGGTGATCACCACCGAGTGCACAATACTGTCAACTGTCGTCGTTCGCTGAAGGACGTTCGCGGCCTGCTTGACACCCATCAAGAAGGGGCCAATCACTTCCACTTTGCCGATCTGCTGAAGAAGCTTGTAGCTGATGTTGGCACTTTCAAGATTCGGGAACAGCAAAACGTTCGCACCTTCCGTGCCGGCCAGCGAGCTGAACGGGAAAATACGACTTGAGATCGTCGGATTCACCGCCGTGTCGGCTTGGATGTCGCCATCACAAACAACCGTGGGCTCCATTTTTTTGAAGAGCTCTGTGGCCTTCTTCATTTTCGCAGGCGTCCCCTCCGCCCCCGTGAAGTTTGAAAACGAAAGCATTGCCACGCGTGGAGTCTGTCCAAAGTACTGAGAAATTCGAGAGGCCTGAATCGCCATCTGAGCCAGTTGCTCAGGGCTTGGATTAAAATTCACCGTGCTATCGGCTAGCAGAAGGAAATCTTTTTCCGTCAGAACAAAGTTGATCCCGGCGGGAACGCCATTTTTATGCAGACCTACGGTTTGCAGAATGGGCTTCACGGCATCGGAGTAGTTTTGGCTCGCGCCAGTCACAAGTCCGTCGGCATCTTCCATTCTGAGCATCATCGCACCGTAGTAGTTCGGGTCCGCCATCAGGCGCTCGGCCTCACGTTGGGTGACGCCTTTGCGCTGACGAAGTTTGTAGAGAGCTTCGGCGTAGGCCTTGAACTGCGGGCTTTGAGATGGATGAATGATCTGAACGTTTTTCAGCGTTTCAAGATTAAGCAGCGCGATCTTTTCCTTCACGACAGACGGATAGCCCAAAAGAATCGGATCACAGATCTTTTCTTCAACTAAAATTTGAAGCGCCTTCAGCACCTTTGTGGAGCTTCCCTCAGGGAAAACGATGCGAGGCAGGCGTCCCGTTTCTGAGCTGTTGCGATGCACGCGGTGAATGGCCGATCGGATAAAGGCCTTCGAGGGACCTTGATAGGCTTCCAACTGATCGCGATATCGATCCCAGTCTTCGATCGGACGACGAGCGACGCCACTTTCCATGGCCGCTTTCGCGACCGCGGGGGCCACCCACATCAAGACGCGATTGTCGAAGGGTTTTGGAATCAAGTACTCACGACCGAATTTAAAAGTTTGTCCCCCGTAGGTATCCGAGACGCGCTCGGGAACCTCTTCTCGCGCCAAGGTCGCCAGCGCTTGAACGGCCGCGAGCTTCATCGCTTCATTGATTTGGGTCGAGCGTGTGTCCAAAGCGCCACGGAAGATCGACGGAAATCCCAAAACGTTGTTCACTTGATTGGGAAAGTCCGATCGTCCGGTCGCGATAATGGCATCAGGCCGAGCGGCGCGCGCATCAGGAGGTGTGATTTCGGGATCGGGGTTCGCCATCGCGAAAATGATGGGATTCTTCGCCATTTTTTTGAGCATGTCTCCGGTCACAGCACCGGCCACCGAGAGTCCGACGAAAACATCAGCTCCCTCCAGGGCCTCAGTCAGGGTTCGCGCCTTTGTCTCGACTGCGAATTGCTCTTTGTACTTGTTCATGCCGTTCGTGCGGCCCTTGTAGATGACGCCGGATGTGTCACACATGATCAGGTTTTCAGGCTTTACGCCCAACGAGAGGAAAATTTTCGAGCACGCCACTGCCGACGCTCCAGCGCCGTTGACGACAAGTTTAATACTTGAAAGTTTGCGATCGGTGATCATGCAGGCGTTGATCAGGGCCGCGCCCGAAACAATGGCGGTGCCGTGCTGATCGTCGTGGAAGACGGGAATGTTCATCTCTTTTTTCAAGCGCTCTTCAATTTCAAAACACTCCGGAGCCTTGATGTCCTCGAGATTGATGCCGCCAAAGGTGGGCTCAAGATTTCGCACGGAAAGGCAGAACTCCTCGACGTCTTGGGTCTTGATTTCGATGTCGATCGAGTCAAGGCCGGCGAATTGCTTAAAAAGAATGCTTTTTCCTTCCATGACCGGCTTCGAAGCCAGGGGGCCGATGTTGCCTAAACCCAACACCGCCGTTCCGTTTGAGATCACCGCCACAAGATTTCCCTTGTTGGTGTAATCATAAACTTTTTCGGGATGCTTCGCGATGGCCTTACAAGGAGCCGCAACCCCAGGACTGTAGGCTAACGAGAGATCTTTTTCGGTGGCGCAGGGCTTGGAAGAATTCACTTCCAGTTTTCCGGGCTTACCTTTGGAGTGATAGTCGAGAGCTTCTTGATCCAAGGTCGATGACATACAGTGATCTCCTGAAGAAGGCGATGGAGAGTTGACTCTAGAATCCGGGTCGGTGCGCGTCACGCCGCGGAAAGTCGTTTGGGTTTTCAAATTTTCGGGGTTACTCTTAGAGAAAATTCACACTCAAGGAGAGAGGTGCATGAGTCTATCAGCTCGAGATGTTGTCATTGTCGAAGGCACTCGCACGCCCTTTGCGAAAGCGGGGACCCAACTTAAAAAAATTCACCCGGCCGAACTGGGGCGACTCGCCCTTCGGGAGCTCATTGCAAAAACGCAACTCGACGTTAAACACGTTGACGAGGTGATCATTGGGAACACAGGAAATCCCGTCGATGCGGTGAATATTTCCCGCGTGGTCGCTTTGAACGCGGGGATGCCGCAGCAGACTTCGGCCTACACAGTTCATCGCAACTGTGCCTCGGCGCTAGAAAGTATCTCGCAAGGGTATGAGAAAATTAAATCCGGCACCATGGATGTGATCGTCGCCGGTGGAACCGAAAACATGTCGCAGATGCCGACGCTCTTGCCGCCGAAGATTCAAAAAACTTTCGATGAACTTTTTGCCGCAAAAGCAACGGGCGCAAAGCTTGCGCTTATTTGGCAACTTTTGAAGGGTGATCTGAAGCAGATCAAGGCGTTGCTCACAGGAAATTTCCGCGATGAGTATTTCCCCGTGATCTCGGTGATGCAGGGTCTGACTGATCCTTTTGCGGGAATCAACATGGGGCAAACCGCCGAGATTCTGGCGAAGGAATTTGGAATCTCGCGAAAGCAACAAGATGAGTTTGCGCTGGCGTCTCACCAAAAAGCCGTGGCGGCGACAAAGGCGGGAAGAATGAAGGACGAGATCGTGCCGTTTCCTCTTCCGCCCGATTACAAAAATACTTTGACCGATGATTCGGGCCCTCGTGATGGGCAGTCCATGGAAGCGCTTGCGAAGCTGAAGCCCTTTTTTGACAAACTCACGGGCTCGATCACGGCGGGAAATTCGTGTCCGATCACAGATGGCGCCGCGATGGTCTTGCTGATGTCCCGGGAAAAGGCGCAAGCTTTGGGTTATAAGCCGATTGCGAAAATTCGCGGTTATGGATTCGCAGGGCTCGAGCCCGAGCGCATGGGTCTTGGACCTGTGTACGCCACTCCGGTGGCGCTGAAGCGTGCGGGTCTTTCGATGAAGGACATTGGACTTGTGGAATTGAATGAAGCTTTCGCGGCTCAAGTGCTCGCCTGCCAAAAGGCGATGGACTCAGATGAGTTTGGAAAAACGAAGCTCGGTCTTTCGGGTAAGGTCGGGACCGTGGATCCTTCGATCCTCAATGTGAACGGCGGAGCCATTGCCATTGGTCACCCCGTTGGAGCCACCGGCACGCGCCTGGTCCTCACGTTGATGAAAGAAATGAAGCGCCAGAAGAAACAATTCGGTCTTGCCACGCTCTGTATCGGGGGCGGTCAAGGTGGAGCGATGGTCTTGGAGTTGGAGGCTTAATCTATGTCGATGCAGCACAGTCTAAAAATTGCTCCTCGCAATCTCGAGGGTGTTGGTTCCGTCGCGTATCTTGAATTTGATCTTGCCGGTGAAAAGGTGAATAAGCTGAGCACCCCCGTGATGCTTCGTTTGCGAGAAGCCCTTCAAGAAGTGGCGCGCGGGTCTTATAAGGCCGCCGTTTTTGTTTCCCGAAAACCGAAGATCTTTATCGCCGGGGCCGACATCGATGAAATTCGCGCACTCGATTCGAAAGAAAAATTTTCGACCGCAGTGGCTCAAGGCCAGGACATCTTCAACATGATCGAAGATCTTCCGATTCCCACCTTTGCCGCGATTCACGGGGCCTGCGCCGGGGGCGGTTGCGAGCTGATTTTGGCCTGCGACTATCGCATCTGCACGGAAGATTCCTCGACGCGGATTGGACTTCCTGAGACTCAGTTGGGAATTTTGCCAGGTTTTGGTGGCTGCGTGCGTTTGCCTCGCGTGGTGGGATTGCAGGCGGCTTTGGATGTGATCCTGGCTGGAAAACTGGTGAATGCGAAAAAGGCCCAGAAAATGGGACTTGTTGATCGCATGGTGCACCCCAATCTTTTAGAAGAACAAACCGCTCTCTACATTCAAGAAATCATAAAGAACGGCGGACAGAAGCGCCGCAAGACCTTTCAAGCGAAGGGTGTTGTTGGAAAACTTCTCGAAGGCCCCTTGAAGGGTGTCGTTTTCAGTCAAGCGAAGAAGCAGGTTTTAAAAACCACTCATGGACATTATCCTTCGCCGCTGAAGGCTTTAGAAATCATTCGTCGTACCTATGGAATGGGCGATCGACAAAAAGCGCTCACCATCGAGCGTGAGGGGTTTTGTGAAGTCGCGGTCACAGATATTTCGAAGAATCTGATCCATGTGTTTGATCTCACGGAGCTGGTCAAGAAGCAAAATGGCGTTCCGGGTGTGCAAGTGACTCCTCGAGACGTGAAGACCCTGGGTATCTTGGGCGCGGGCACCATGGGCGGCGGTATTGCCTACGTGGCGGCCGACAAGGGGATTCGCGTTCGTTTGAAAGATCTGAACCCCGAGGCCTTGGGTAAGGGCTACAAGCATGCCTTTGATCTGTGGGCGAAGCTCGTGAAGCGAAAAACGATCGACAAGTATCAGTACGCTCAGAAGGTGAATCTGATCTCGGGTGGAACGGACTACGCCGACTTCCGCAATATGGATGTCGTCGTTGAGGCGATCGTCGAAGACATGGGAATTAAACAAAAGGTGATTGGCGAGACGGCCAACAATATGCGACCCGATGCGATCATCGTGACCAACACCTCTTCGCTTTCGGTGACGGAAATGTCCAAGGGACATCCACGGCCTGAGTACTTTGCGGGAATGCACTTCTTCAATCCCGTTCATCGTATGCCACTCGTGGAAGTGATTCGGGGTTCGAAGACTTCGGATGAAACCATTGCGACAATTTACGAGCTCAGTAAAAAAATGGGCAAAATGCCTGTTGTAGTCGAAGACGGTCCAGGATTTCTTGTGAACCGATTGTTGCTCCCGTATATGGCGGAAGCGGCCTTTCTTCTTCAAGAGGGCATGGACATCAACGTGGTCGACCGCGCGTACGTGAAAGAGTTCGGAATGCCCATGGGGCCTTTTGCTTTGATGGACGAAGTGGGTCTTGATGTTTGTATCAAGGTGTTAAAGATCTTCAAAAAAGCCTTCGGCGATCGCGTCGAGATGGCGCCTTGTATGGAGGCTCTTGAAAAATCCGGTCGCTTGGGAAAGAAAAATCGAAAAGGTTTTTATCTTTACGGTGAAGACGAAAAACGCGGCGAAGTGGATCCCGCGATCTACAGCGCTCTTGGTTTGAACGCCCCGACCAATCCTCTGTCCAAAGAGGAATGCCTCGAGCGCGGTGTCTTTGCCATGGTCAATGAATGCGCGCGCGCCCTTCACGACGACAAGATCGTGAAGACGCCGCACGAAGTGGACTTAGCGATGATTATGGGAACAGGATTCCCTCCATTCCGAGGCGGGTTGTTGAAGTATGCGGACAAGATCACGCCAGCCTATGTGGTGAAGCAGCTGACGAAGTACGCGGGCGAGCGCAATGCGCAGAAGAGACTTTCGCCCTCTGAGGCTTTGAAGCGGACGACGAAGTTCTACTCCTAAAAGGCGGCCCTTTGGGGGTCTTCCAAAAGCCTTGGGACATCGTTTGGCATCGGGGCTTGCGGAGCAACCCCCGACGCCAAGCCGAACTCGCCTTTTGGAAGACCCCCAAAGGGCCTTGGTGAGGGGGAATGGGCGGGGTGCGGAGGCGAGGAGGGCTTGGCGCCTTCGGCTGAAGCCCTTTTTTTGGGCTGGTTTCATCCGGCTTATTCTTGCTCGAGGCCTGCTTTTCGATCGAAGCAAGGAGCTGAGAATGCTGAATGATTAAATGCATGAATCGGTCATTTAGGATTTCTTTCTTTAGCAATTGCTGGATCTAATTCGAAGCTGTAGACTGCTTCAGAATTAAATCGGGAGACCGCATGAGCCAATTTGAACTGTCGCCGGCTATTCCGCAGTTGCCGTCTGGCGACATTGAAAAGACGGCTACATTTTTCGAAACGTACCTAGGGTTCGGGATTGTAGCTAAAATGAAAGATCATAACTTTTTAATCGTTAAGCGTGGCGCTGCTGAAGTTCATTTTTGGCAGGCAGAAGATGAAGAAGAAGCTCGCAAGTTAGCTAGTCAGAGCAGTTGCTACATTCGCGTAAAGAACATTGCTGCCTTTTTTGCGGATCTCAAGTCGCGAAAAGCCAGGTTTCGTTATGAACTAAAGCAGATGCCTTGGGGAATGAATGAGTTTCAAGTCGACGATGTCTTTGGCAATGCAATCAAGTTCGGTGAGCCGATCAAGTAACACTGGTTTCATTTTCAAAATTGGATTGGTAGGTTTGGAAGTTCTGCATCAGGTTCTAGTGCAGTGGGTGCAAACTTTTCTGAGGCACTCCTCTATGAACCTGCCAAGATGTTCGCAAGTTATCGTGAGCTCTTTTTAAGTGAAGAGTACGCTATGGGTAAAAGCTCGAAGGGAACTCCAACTGCGATTTCTGCAACTGGTACGATCTATCCAGCGCAAATTAAAAGAGATCTCGTAAAGACACCTTGAATCGAACTCTTTCATACGGCGGTTCAAGACTTCTGCTTTAATGCCCAGACTGAGGCGGAAGGCTTTTGATTCTGGCTATTCTTGCGGGTGCGGCGTTCGCGCTCGCCCCGAGGCGGAGGGCCGGGCCGGGACTGATAAATGCGGCCTCATCTAGATGGCCTGTCTATTCATAAGGGATTATTTCTATAAATATAGAAATAATTGACATCTTTGCCCCGTTAAGGCCAGTTTTTTCCACAAAACTAGAAATAACTGGTAGGAAGTCCCCAGCAATGTCATAATTTCTATAAAAGTAGAAATTATGAGGTGTCAATGGCGCGCCCTTTGCGAATTTACGCCCCCCCCACGAGACTCGAAGTGAACAGCTTAAAGGATCTCAGTGCTTTTGTTCGCGCGCGTCGGACTCAATCAGGTTTAAGAATCGACGATGCTGCAGAGCTTTGCGGAGTCTCCGTTGAAACCCTCTCCAAGATTGAAACGGCGAAAGCGGGAGTTAACCTTGAAAGTCTGTTTAAAGTCCTGAATGGCTTGGGCCTTCAACTGCGAGTGAAACCATGGTGACAACGGACTCTCCAAGCCTCTCGATTTTTTATGAAGATCAAAAGGTTGGCGAACTTTCTTATCATCTTGGAACCGAGACGTTCCACCTTCGCTATTCGGCCGAGTGGATGAAGACAGGCTTTGCCCTCTCGCCACACTTGCCCCTTGTAGGCGAGATCTTGCCGGAAAACACGCGCAAGTTTTTGGAGAATCTTCTGCCAGAAGAGGAAGCTCTCAAGACTCTTGCGCGCGCACTGAAAATCGCGCCCTCAAATATCTTCGCTTTGATTTCGGCGATCGGGCGTGAGGCCACGGGAGCCTTTACCTTTGCGTCCGGAGGTGAGAAAGTTGAGACTTCATTCCGTCCCATCTCGCTTAAGGAACTGACAGTGAGGGTCCGGGAGCGGGCCACCCAGCCGATCGGCTTGTGGGATGGTAAACCTCGTTTGTCGTTGGCGGGCGTCCAGGAAAAATTAGCTGTAACCCTCAAAAACGGTGAGTACGGTTTTGGTGAAGGAAAGTTAGCCTCTACGCATATTCTTAAATTCAGCAAGAAAGATCAACATTTGGTGTTGAACGAATTTTTCTGCATGAAGCTTGCAGAGAAAATCGGCCTAGGCGTCGCTCGTGTCGAAATGCTTTCTTTGGGCGAACGAGTCCTTCAGGTCGAGAGGTTTGATCGCGCCTGGAAAGGCGAGACACACGTGGTTCGTAAACATGTCATTGATGGATGCCAAGCTTTGAATGCTCCGCCCGGGTTTAAGTATCAGCGGATTGTTCCCGTTGGAAAGCATCGAGATGATTACTTGGGTCCGGTGAACGTCGTGAACTTGTCCAGCTTCAATCAACAGTGCCGAGTTCCTGCGAAAGCGCAGCTGCAACTCTTACATTGGATCCTGTTTAATCTGGTTATCGGAAACACCGACAATCACGGTAAAAACATCTCGTACTATGTCAGCAAGAACGGTTACGAGATTGCACCGAGTTATGACCTAGTCAATGTTACAGTGTACAAAGATTTTCACCAAGAGCTTGCGTTCCAGATTGGCGACACCTTCGTTCTTGATGAGGTCATGGCATTTCAACTCGCTGAAATGGGTCAACAGATGAACCTATCGCCCCGATTTGTGGGCTCGCATCTGAAGAAGCTTGCGACCAGCATCCTCAAGGCGTTAGATGAAGTTGGAGTTGATGACTTAACTCCCGACGAGCGAGAATTTATGAATGAACTGCAACGCAATATTAAAAGTCGAGCCCAGAAATTTGTGAAACAAGTTGGGCTCATTGGATCTGTCGCAAAAAACCTGAAGTGAATATGTTTGAGTTTTTGTCTTCTGAGTGAGCTTTGTTCCTGGACGATGAAACGAAGATCATGGTAGTCTGCGACCGTGGCTGAAATTGAAATCCAAGAGTTCATTGATCGCGAAACGAGGGCGTGGGATGAGAAGTCCGTCGAGCTTCTGCTTTCCATTTTTCATCCTGAGATGGTTTGGGTTTGGCCAACCGATCCAAAGAACCACGATCCGATGTCGTGGACTTCAATGCTTGGAAAATTTGATCCGGTCAGGTGGGGAAGTCTTTATCGGGATTGGTTTTCAACGTTTCAGCTCGTTCGTAATGTGCGTAAAACCCAGAGAATCTTTCTGACGAAGGAAGGTGATGGGGCCTTTGCGGTTGTCGATGTGGATACACTCTGGCGATCGCCGGCGGGCGAAGAGTCGCATTGGCTGGGGCGAACCTGTAAGACGTATGTCAAAACATCCCAAGGCTGGAAGATGACAGCTCAAGTGGGGGTCTTGGATTACTCCCAGTAGTTTATGGGGACGGCTTAACAGCCCTCTGGGGCTCGGCCCGAGCTGTGCAGTACCATGACTTTCACACGCTCTCACGAGCGTGGCTAACACCTTCCATCGCCGACGCTGTGATGTTTTCAGTCATACTGCCGCCGAGATAGCGTCGTTTGGCGCCATAAACACCAACCCCGCAACCCCCTATTCCAAGCGCATGTCCGAAGGCTTTTGGGAGGGCGGCCGGCCCGACTTGTCGAATTTTTTGTCGCCTGGGTGCGCGAATCGGAAACTCTCATCAGACTGTCTCAGTCTCGAATGAAAACTGTCTCAGACTTGGACTTTTCCGTGGCACAGGGCTTGCGATACCTCTAATCGAGAGGTGAAGTATGAAAACGAAACTCCTAATCCTGATCATGACAGCGCTGGCACTCGGAGCCTGTGCAAAGAAGAGCTCGAAGAGTTCTACGCGGACGACTCGTGGCGGTCAGCCTGTAATTGGTGGAGCGCTTCCCCCTGCCCAGGGAAGTCCCAGCTGTGGTGTTACAGCAAATATGTGGGGCCGAATCTATGACAACAATGTTTCGGGCTATGAGTTCACACAGCGATTGATCAGCTTCACAAACAATCCTGATATTGACTATGTAGAATCGCGCTACATGCAGAATGCTCAGACCGGAGTTGACTTGCAAATGACGGCTCGATTTGTAAACGGACAGTTTGATGCTGGGAACTCACGCTTCTTGATTCGAATCATCGATCAGAAAAGCTACACACAAGGACTCTTGGCGGATATTCCACTGCAAGCGGCTTCCGGAAGTGTTGGTGGTAACGGATCCTTCACAGCCACATTCCGGGATCAGCTGGGCAGCGTGACTGTACAAGGTTACCGAACTTCTCAAAATATGATCGAGGGAACGATCAACTTCCAGAATGGCAACAGCCCTGCTCAAATGTTAGGCCGAATCTACCTGCCCCCCTGTATGGTGGTTGGCATCTAAAAGAGGGCCCAGCGCCCTCTTGAACTTCGCTCAGGTTAGCAACGCATCATGACTTGAAGGCTTGGAAGGACAGGTTTTCAATCCTACTGGTCATGAAATTTTCTTTTGATCCCGATATCTTACAGACCGTGGCGGGTGGCCGCTCGGCCTTGGATGCGAAACGCCTGCATATTTTGAATATGGAGGCCGCAAATTCTTTCTTAAAAACCTATGGTTTTGATGTGAACAGCGAGCGGGATCTCAAACTTCTGTGGGCCCATCACCGGCGAGCCCTCGTCCTGATCACCGAAAAGTTGGGATTCTCGGAATCGGAGATCCCAGAAAACCTGCGAGACCCGAAACTTCTGCAAGATCTTCGGTTGCTGCTGCTCTACGCCTCGCGAAGCAGCCCGGATCCCCTGCAGCGCTGGTCCTGCGCGATTCTTCGCTGCATGCACGTTTTTGTTCACGCCGACAACGACCTGTTCAGCTTTTTTGCTCAGGAAATCCAAAGCCAAATTCTAATCCCCTTTGAAAAGGCCATTCTGCACGACGGGCAGAACATCTTTCTGGGGGGCTTGGCTCATCGCGATCAGCAGGTGGAGCTTGTCAAATTCGAAACGAAACCCTTCAAGACGACCAGCAGTGCTGTGATTAAACTTCTCGCGCGCCCCGACGCTTTGGCGATGCGGGTGTTTGACAAGATCGGCGTGCGCTTCGTCACTAAGTCTTTGTTTGATTCGTTTCAGGTGATCCGATTTCTCGTGCAGGAAAATCTGATGAGCTATCCGCACATCATGCCGGATCAATCTTCAAATAATCTTTACCCCGTGGATCTGTTCCTGAAGGTTTGTGAGCGTCTGGAGAAAAGTGGAGTCCAAGACGACACTCGGGTGCAAAAGGCTTTTGACGAAGAGCTCGCTCAGGCCGCGGGTGGTAACCAGCTGTTTCGAAAGCCGAATGAGCAGTCTCACCAGAACTTTCGATTCATTAAATTTATCAGTCGCCAGCTGATTCGGATTTCACCTCAAGGGAATCAGCCGGAGTTTGCGTTCTTCTATCCCTTTGAGGTTCAGATCTTCGACGAGAAGTCCTATCAAATGGCCATGAGTGGTCCGAGCGAACATCAGGCCTACAAAGATCGCCAACGACAAGCGGCTCGACAGCGTCTTTATCCTCACGACGGCGAGGCCTAAGAGTGCGTTGGATTTGGACCCTTCGATCCTGTCTTGCAACCGTGGCCTTCGGGCTTTTGACTTTTCTTTTCAGCGGCTCTTGCGTGCTGGCCAGTTTTGTGAGCTCGTCACCGCGGGTGGCCCGCTGGCATCTCAAGTGGTGGGGGCGAACCGCCTGCTTTCTGTTTGGCGTGCGCGTGGTTGTGCACGGCTTTGAGAATTGGCCTTTTGAAAGTGGGGCCGTCGTTCTTTTTAATCACACAAGCTTCTTCGATATCTTTGCGATGACAGGCTATCTTCCCGACATGCGCTTCGGAGCGAAACAAGAGCTTTTCCGAATCCCAATTTTTGGTTCGGCCATGCGACGAGTGGGAATTCTTCCGATCGATCGAGCTCGACGCGAAAAGGTTTTCCAGATCTACGAAAAGTCAGCCGAGCGCCTACGGGGCGGTCAAAAAATCGGTCTGGCACCGGAAGGCACGCGCACGCAGACTCCGCACTCGCTGGGTCCCTTCAAGACGGGTCCCTTTGTTTTTGCCCTCCAGGCCCACGTCCCCCTCGTGCCAGTCGTGATCACGGGGGCCTACGACATCATGCCGAAGGGCGCGTGGCTGCCGAATGCCTGGCGCGCCGGCTCGCAAGTGCACCTCAAGATTCTTCCGACCGTGACGTGGGATCAGCAAACCCACGCCGATCGCACCGTACTTCAGAATCAAGTCCGAGCCGCCATGCAAGCGGCCCTCGTGAATGCGACCAGTGTGAATCTGTAGCGTCCGAAATAGGTCTCGTGTCTGTCCCGCCGAAACAACGGTTCGGGATTTGAACTCCCGAGGCTCAATTGCACAGCCTTCAGATCGTGTCTCATTTTGCCGTCGAGGCACGAGGTGTGTCGCGATCAAATTTGACACGTTCATGAGAAATGGGACCTGCAACAAACCCAGGAGTTGGCATAAAGTGCCATATTGACATTATGTCAACATTCGACTATAAAAGAAAGAGACTCAATCGAGAAGAAGCGCGCAAGCTCGTGGTAAAACTAGCCGCCGAGGGACGTGTGAGCCCGTCCCTACATGCTCGAGCCCGCCTTCGCGAAAGGGATCTGATCTTCAACGATGTTGTGAACGTGCTTCTTGCGAACAGCATGCGAATATCGGATGGTGAGCTGGAGAACGGGTGTTTTCGTTACCGATGCCAAACGAATCGATTCATCGTGGTTGTTGGCTTTTTCAGCCGCGGCGATGGGCTTATCGTCGTGACCGTTTTTAGGGCCGAGAGAAAGGAGCGCTAATGGAATGTCCCAGTTGTGAAAGTCAAAGGCCCATGAAGTCGAAGCGGGTCATTCACCGCTTCCGTGAGTCGGGCTTGGACAATCTAGTTTTGCACGGAGTCAAACGATTTGATTGCAGCCAGTGTGGCGAGGTCCTTTTTGACTACGGAAACGTCAATCAGCTTCACGCGTTGATAGCGGACACTCTTTTGCGCAAGAAAGACCTTCTGACGGGTGCCGAGATTCGTTTTCTGCGAACCTATGTCGGCTATTCCGGAGAAATCTTTTCGCGACTCATAGGTCTGGGAGATAAAACATCCTTAAGCCGCATCGAGAACGGCCGATCCAAGGTTTCCAACCAGGTGAATATGACTGTGCGATTTGCCGTGGCCGGAAAAATGGCGGATCGAGACTATGATCTTCACGATCTTCTTGAAGCGATTGAAAATGAAGGCCTTATTCCCTTCAAGACAGTCGAATTTCGCTCTTCATCTCGAGGGCTTTGGGAATTCAAGTCAGGGATTGCGTAAGTTAAAGCCCCGAGACTGTTTTGCTTTCGCTTTTGGAGTTCTCGACGACCATCCACTGGTGGCCCAGGACCGGGGCCTTGATTTTCAAGACGGTGATGCCGGTGTCCACCTTGAGGGTCACGTGGGTCATCGACGTATTTTCGATATCAAGAACGCGTAAATGCGTGAAGGCCTTGTTGCGAGAGCCCTGCAGGGTTTCAACAAGATCCGACCAGCGAATCGAGGGCTTAAAAGTTTCGCCGTCATCGGTGCTGCGGTAGGGGCCAACGAACCAGACACCCGAAGGATGCAGCGACACGGGCCAGTTTTCTTGACCGAACATGGAAATCTTCGTCCACTTTTTTCCATCGACTGTGCGATAAATGCCGCCAGCCGAGGCTAAACCTCTTTTAGTTTTAGAATCAAAACTGAGGCCCTTCAGGTTTCGTCGCATGAGCTCGGAATTGGCGAGAACCTGGGATTCGTGTTTTTTTTCAAGCAAATCGATCTTCCACCAAATGGGACCGTGGCCCTTGAGAAGGGATTGTGTCCACTTCACCGCGACCGGCTCGATCAGATCCACGCGTGCGCCGCGACCGGCGACTGAGTGCTCGCCCACAATAAGCGCCCGATTCTTCGCGCCTCGCAAAGCGGAGATCTCTTGCAGCGAAAGGCGGGTATTGCCGGCCATCACGAGTTCGGCCCCATTGCGGTAAAGAACGGCCTGCCAGCGTTTCAGCTTCGGGCTCCACGCCCACTGTGCCAAATCCGAGCGGCCGACCAAATCCTTCAAGGCGACATAGCCGAATTTCGAAGAGGTTTTGAAAAAGCCGTACTCGCCTTCGATCCGCACAAGCTGCAATCGGGTGAGGGCGGGGATCTTGACCACCGTTGCGGACGAAGCGCTGGGCTCTTTGCGAAGAAAGACCTCGCGAAGTCCCATCCACACGCCGGGGTCGTCCTCGGTGTTCTCAAGTTCGGTCAAAAGCACATAGCCCTTTTGCAGACTCGAGGCCTTGACGCGGGCCCAGGCTCCGCGTTGCGACTCGACGTCGACGACTTGGCCGGGGCCGAGTTCCAACAGGACCGTGGAACCCATTTCGGGAAGCAAGCGAAGAACGGTGGGGCGGCGGGCTCGGGCGCGCAAGGCGACGTCAAGCTCGCGCAGAATCTGATCATTTTTCACTTGGATTTTTTTAGCACCCCAAAGCGCCTTAAAATGAAAGTCCGTGAACGAGCCCTGCTGATTCTGCAACAAAGAGGTCTTGTTAATTTGCCCTGACGGAAAGGGGCTTTCGGGGGTCTTGTAGAAGGGAACGGCCGCTTCTAGCCCTGGCTCGAGGACAGCCGCGGTTCCCAGGCGGGAAAGGAAGATCGAGAGCAAAATAAGTGCGGCTTGAGGGGCCCAAGTCCATTTGAGCTTCACATTTCTATTGTGACACGACTCTGCCAAGCCCTACAAGGCCAGGGTCGGGTCCTTCGAGTTTTCGGAGTTCGCTTTTTCGGGTTTTCGTCGCTACGCCCAGTCATGCTGGGGGACCCTAGATGTTTTGACTGCTCTGGGCGCCCTTGCTACATCTGGAGGACCAAATTTTTCGATATTAAATGCGAGGTGTCAAAATGGGAGCAACACTGCCAACGAGCGCGCGAATTGGGCTTGTCGGAGCGGGACAGATGGGAAATGGAATCGCACAGGTCGCGGCCCAAGCGGGCTACTCTGTGGTGATGATGGACGTGGCCCCGGCGGCTTTAGAAAAGGGTCTAGCCACCATTCAGAATTCCTGTGACCGACTGATCAAGAAGGGCTCGATGACGGAAGACCAGAAAAAAGCGCTCTTGGGTCGCGTGCAAACCACAACGCAGATGTCGGACCTCAAGAACTGCGATGTGGTGATCGAAGCGGCCACCGAAAATTTGGATTTGAAACTGAAAATTTTTAAAGAGCTCGATCAGGTCGTGAAAAAAGAGGCTTGGCTGTTCAGCAATACCTCGTCGATCTCGATCACGAAGATGGCCTCGGTCACATCGCGCCCAGAAAAAGTGGCAGGTCTGCATTTCATGAATCCTGTCCCGCTGATGAAGTTGGTGGAAGGCATTCGGGGTCTGCAGACTTCGGATGAGACCTTTCAGCTGTGCCGGGATCTGAGCGAAAAAATGGGAAAAGTTTTTGTCGAGAGTGTGAAGGACACGCCCGGCTTTATCGTCAATCGAATCCTCATGCCCATGATCAACGAGGCCTTCTACACACTTCACGAAGGTGTGGCGTCGGCCCCTGCGATCGATGAGGCGATGAAGCTTGGAACCAATCAGCCGATGGGGCCTTTGACCCTTGCGGATTTTATTGGTCTCGACACCTGCCTTGCGATCATGAAGGTGTTGCATGACGGCCTTGGGGATTCGAAGTATCGTCCTTGCCCCTTGCTTGTGAAATACGTTGAAGCCGGTTGGCTTGGCAAAAAGACGGGTCGAGGAGTTTACACCTATGGCGCATGAATATAAAACGCTCACTCTAAAAAGCGATCACGCGATCTGGACTTTGACGATCAATCGTCCCGACAGTTTGAATGCGCTGAATCTGCAGGTCCTCAATGAAATGGGCGAAGCCTTGCGGTTTATTTCGGAAATGAAATACGAAGATGCGCGTGCCTTGATCATCACGGGAAGTGGCGCGAAAGCCTTTGTTGCCGGCGCGGACATCAAAGAAATGGCGGCGCTGTCTTCAGACGAGGCTGTGCAGTTTGCAAAAAAAGGCCAAAGTGTTTTTCATGAATTAGAACTTTTGAAAATTCCAGTTATCGCAGCCGTCAACGGTTTTGCTTTGGGCGGAGGCCTAGAGCTCGCCTTGAGCTGTGATTTTATTTTTGCAAGCGACAATGCGAAGCTGGGACTTCCCGAAGTGTCATTGGGCTTGATTCCCGGTTTCGGGGGCACGGTTCGTTTGTCGCGGGCTGTGGGTCTTCGAAAAGCTCGCGAGCTGATTTTTTCAGGCGACATGATCACGGCCCAGGAAGCGCTCGCGATGGGGCTTGTGAATCGCGTGGTGCCCCAGGCCGAGCTGCTGCCGACGGTGCAAAAGCGTTTAGAAAGCATTTTGTCCCGAGGACCGATCGCGGTAGGTCGCGCCAAGGCGTCGATTCAGGCGACTTGGGATCTGCAAATTGATGAAGCCATGGTCTGTGAGGCCGATCACTTCGGACACCTGTTCGACACCGAAGATACACGCGAGGGTCTTACGGCCTTTCTAGAAAAACGAAAGGCTGCTTTCAAAGGGGAATAAGGAATATGAACAAAGTCTCCGCCTTGAAGAATCCCGTTCGAATTGTGACTGCGGCCTCGTTGTTTGATGGCCACGACGCCAGCATCAATATCATGCGCCGACTTCTGCAAGATATGGGCGCTGAGGTCATTCACTTGGGTCACAATCGTTCCGTGGCCGATGTCGCGAAAGCGGTTCTTCAAGAGGGCGCACAGGGCGTGTGCATCTCGTCGTACCAGGGCGGGCATATGGAGTACTTCAAATACCTGAAGGACCTACTTGTCAAAGCGGGCGCTCCTTACGTGAAAATTTACGGCGGGGGCGGTGGGGTCATTGTCCACGAAGAAAAGCGAGAACTTGAAGCCTACGGGATCGATCAGATCTTTCATCCCGATGATGGCCGACGACTGGGCCTCGAGGGTATGATTCGACTGATCGTCGAAGGCTGCGATTTTGATTTGGTTGAAGCGCAAAAAAAATCAAGAGCCAAGTCCGAGGGAATTTTTGCTGGAGATCCCGTGCCTTCTTTTGAGCTAGGTGTCGCCCTGACCGCCGTGGAAAACGGAGTGCGGGACGCCTCGCTGGAATCGTATCATCTTGAAAAATTTCGCTCTTCGAAAAAGCCGCAGGTTCTAGGAATCACCGGAACGGGTGGGGCGGGGAAGTCCTCGTTAATCGATGAGCTCGTACAAAGGTTTTTAAATTTTTATCCCGATAAAAAAATCGCCGTTGTCTGTGTGGATCCAACGAAACGAAAAACCGGTGGGGGTTTGTTAGGGGATCGCATTCGCATGAATTCGCTGTCGCGCTCGCGAGTCTATATGCGATCGCTGGCGTCGAGGGGATCCGGAAAAGAGATCGCGCAGAGCCTTCCCGCCGTTTTAGATTTTTTGAAGGGCCTTGATTTTGATCTGATCATTGCTGAAACCTCGGGTATTGGTCAGGGCAATATGGCGATCACGGAAGTGGCCGATCATTCGCTGTATGTGATGACTTCGGATTTCGGGGCTCAGTCTCAGCTTGAAAAAATCGATATGATTGATTTTGCCTCGATGATTGCTGTGAACAAGGCCGATCGACGGGGAGCTCAAGATGCCCTTCGCGATGTGACCAAACAGTTTAAGCGGTCTCGAAAAATCTTCGATACGACGACCGAGGTTCCGGTCTTTTTGACCCAAGCCAGTCAATTCAATGACGGAGGCGTCAACAAACTTTTCTTCCACTTGGCTGAGACACTCGCGGGGCTAGACTCACGCTTCAAAGTGTCCGAGGAAAGAAAATCGAGTGTGCTGTCAGCTGAAGAGCACATCATTCTGCCAGCCGAACGACAAAACTATCTTGCGGAAATTGTCGCGACCCTTCGCAAGTACAAAGAGCGCACCGAGCAAAAAGCCGATCAGGCCTCGAAGCTCGGCGGGCTTTTGGCTTTGAAGCCTCACTTGAAGCTTTCTGAAACGGAATTCCAAGCTCTCGAGAGAAGTTTGGCTTCGGACCTCACCCAAGAAGAGCTGGATCAGTTGCGCCAGTGGAGTGATCTGGAAAAGCGCTACTCGGGAGATGAGTTCGTCTACAAGGTTCGTGACAAAGAAATTCGTCAACCCCTTGTGACCGAGTCTTTAAGCGGAACGAAGATCCGTCGTGTGGTGCTTCCTAAGTATCGCGACTGGGGAGATCGCTACCGATTCTTGCGTCTTGAAAATGTTCCCGGAGAATTTCCCTACACTTCAGGCGTTTTTCATTTGAAACGCACCGATGAAGATCCGAAACGCATGTTCGCAGGGGAGGGCACTCCGGAGCGCACCAATCGACGATTCCATTACCTGACGAAGGGGGAGCCTGCCGCGCGACTGTCCACGGCTTTTGATTCCGTCACCCTGTACGGCCATGATCCCGATCCCCGTCCGGATATCTTTGGAAAAGTGGGCGAAAGTGGTGTTTCCATTTGCACGCTCGAGGATATGAAAAAGCTTTATGCGGGTTTTGATCTCTGTTCGCCGAACACTTCGGTTAGCATGACGATCAATGGACCGGCTCCGATGATTCTGGCCTTTTTCTTCAACACGGCGATCGATCAGCAAATCGAGAAGAAAGAAAAGGAGCTCGGGCGAAAATTGAACGCCGAGGAACATCGTGAGGTGTCCGCGTGGACGTTGCAACAGGTGCGTGGGACGGTTCAGGCCGATATTTTGAAAGAGGACCAGGGTCAGAATACTTGCATCTTTTCGATTAACTTCGCCTTGAAGATGATGGGCGATATTCAAGAGTTCTTCACGCGCAACAAGGTTCGCAACTTCTACTCTGTCAGCATTTCCGGCTATCATATTGCAGAAGCCGGCGCGAATCCCATTAGCCAATTGGCCTTTACCCTCTCGAACGGGTTTACCTTTGTGGAGTACTATCGCGCGCGTGGTTTGAATGTGGACGATTTTGCTCCGAACTTGTCGTTCTTTTTTTCGAACGGCCTGGACCCTGAGTATTCCGTTTTAGGTCGCGTGGCGCGCCGAATCTGGGCAGTAGCCATGAAGGATTTGTATAAAGGCAATGAGCGTTCGCAAAAGCTCAAGTATCACATTCAAACGAGTGGTCGTTCGCTGCACGCCCAAGAGATCGACTTCAACGATATTCGAACAACCCTGCAAGCCTTGATCGCTTTGTATGATAACTGCAATTCACTTCACACCAACGCCTATGACGAAGCGATCACGACGCCGACCGAAGAATCGGTTCGTCGAGCGATGGCGATTCAGTTGATCATCAATAAAGAATTCGGCATGACCAAAAATGAAAACCCCACGCAAGGGGCTTACTTCATCGAGGAACTCACGGACCTAGTCGAAGAAGCGGTCTTGAGCGAATTTATGCGAATCAACGAGCGCGGCGGTGTGCTCGGCGCCATGGAGACGCAGTACCAGCGCTCGAAGATTCAAGAGGAATCCCTATATTATGAAACACTGAAACACGACGGAAAACTTCCGGTGATTGGTGTGAATACGTTCATCGATCCGAAAACTTTGGCGTCGGACTATGTTCCTCCAAGAATTGAACTTGCACGAGCGAGCTACGATGAGAAGAATCATCAGCTGACCCACGTGCAGTCGTACAAAAAACAGCACGCCGGCGAAGGCGAAAAAGCGTTGCAAGAGCTCAAAGAAGCGGTCCTTCAGGGCCACAACATCTTTGAAGCCCTGCTGAAGGCCGCGCGGGTGTGCAGCCTGTACCAGATGACCGAAGCTTTGTTTGAGGTGGGTGGTCAGTACCGTCGGAATATCTAGAGCGAGTTCGGCGATTTGATTCGTCAAATTTCGTCAGTTATCCACAAATTTTCTGATTTTTCAGTCGAAGTTTTGTGGATAACTGGGCCGATCGCCGGCCACCGGTCCCGAAGCTCCAGCCGCTATGCCATTTGAA
>JBKDHV010000030.1:0-43537 GCA_046336915.1 Bdellovibrionales bacterium | reverse complement strand
AAGACTTACCGGCATTATGGATTTTGCTTCGAAAACTAACTGAACAAAATCACGTTGACATGACTGATGCAATCGAGGAAGTTGCATGAAACAAATCGCCACTCAACCTTCGAATTTCAACTAAACGAGGGGCAAGCCCTGATCAAGCGGACTTTGGTTTTCTACGCTGACCTCTCGGTAGAGGCAACTTTATTTTTTAAATTTGTAATCAGAACATCGACTTGTTTATGCCCTCTGAGCTTTCGCATTTTCCTTTGCTGTGCGACAATACTCGAAGCCATCCAACGAAGGATCTGGTCTTTCTTTTTCGACGATTTCCAGTTGGTCACTTTCGACATCTTATGGCGGATCCCAAAGATCATCGACTCGATCGGGTTGGTTGAGTAAAGTGATTTTCTGAGTGAACCACTGACTCCCAGCTCATGCACAGTCAGAAGCTCCAGCCCCACTTCATTCATTGAACTCTCGGCCTCGATGCTGATTTCAGCAAGCCATGTGATCAGTAGCGCCATCTCTTTCTTGGCCTCTTCGTAAGACTTCAGATTCATCAACTTCTTCATTCGCCACCAGAGCTGCTTGTGGTGAGTATCGGGTAAGTACTTTTGCAGATTTCTGAGCTTATGAAGCCAACACCTCTGCACCACGACCGTGTCGCCAAACACATCTCTGAAGGCCTTCCTAATGGCTTTAGCTCCATCTGTGACAGCTAAAACTCGATTGCAATGAAGTTTAAAGTTCCTCCCTCTGATTGAAGTCAGAAGATCCTTGATGACAGCGGCATTCTCAGTATCTCCCTCGCGAATTCCCAGAGGGATCTTTTCACAAGTGGGCGTAATTCCAAGGACCGCAATAATACTCTTTTCAGCAATCTCAACCCCATCAACCATCAGAGCAATAAACTCGTATTGTGATAAATCTTGAGTGTTGATCTTTTCTAAGTCCTTACGAGAGGCTCTGATGAACGCTCGTGATACGTTGGATTTAGAAACTGAGAGCTTTTTTGACCAAGACTTGATCATAGGCTCGTAGTTTCTTGTCGAAGCGCCTAAGATCATTCTTTCTTTGATCTCTTCATCAAAGATATCCTGGTCCTGAAGCTGACGAAGACTTGTCAAGGGGACTTCCCCATCACGATTGCGAAGCCTCGGACGACCCACTTGGACCTTCTCGCCACCGACGACGATCTGTGTTCTGTCACTGCCACCACGCCAACATTGACCCTCGACCTTGTGTGAAAACTTAGCCCCGGAAAGCCTCTGGACTTCGTCTTCCATCAGGGCCCTAGCGAAGTTCAAAGCGGCATTGCGGCAGTCTTCCATGAGCTTCACTTGCAGCTCTGATGAATTCAATGAGTAGCCCCCCTAACATGCCTAGCACTATCTATTCTGACTTTCCAAAGCTATTGAGATGCTGGCTTCATGGATTTGCGATTCTACAGAGAGCTTTTGACCTGAACTTAGAGTGTCGGCCGGGCCACGGGCTCGTTACTTATCGATCTCGCCAAGATCGATATAAAACTTTTACCCGCAGAACCCAATTAATACTGTGGCTCACGACAAGACCCAAAACATCATTTTCATAGACCGGAAGATCCTCACCAGGTGTCGAGAGTCCACGAGTAATTATAAAACGTCGTCCGTCAGGACCAGGAAGCGCATTCAAGTGCTGTATGTAGTGACATATCAGTAGTTGATCCTTCACAAATAGAACAACATCAAAGGGCCTAAGTGGACGCTTCAAGCGAAGCAAAGAGCTTACTAGAATTTTTTCGCCCGTAGCAATCAATGGTTCCATAGAATTAGAAACGACTGTCATTTCAACCACATCATGAGTGTCCAGAATATTCTTGACTTCAGAAATCCGCTTGGGCGAAAGCTTCTCCATAGCATGAACCATGTCAGTACGATCTCATTGTAGATTTAACTTTGCAAGATTCAAGGACACTTAAGGCAGACTGGGTGCCACCTCGGGACCCAGTTGTTGGAGGTCATTTAATCAAGGAGCCTAAAGTTTGAAAAGAGCGTGAGATCTGATCAACGGATGGTGATGGGTGCGTCAGCAAAATCTCATCTGCCAATCGAAGTTCTCTTACTCTTTGAATCTGCTCCACGACCTCTATAGCTGTTCCTTGTAAATTAAATGCTGTGTGTGGCAAGACTTTGTATTGCGCCGTCTTGGCTTCTGCCACCTCAAAAGAAAGGCCAAGTATAAGCTTAGAGCGCTTCATCCGTTTCCTTTTAAGCTGCCTGAAAACCACTTCTTGCTGCTTATGGTACTCGGTCCCATAAGAGTTCCATAAACAAAGAAAGTACGGGAGTCCTGATGTCTTCGCCGCGTCTAAACTATGGCCGCCATTGCCTGCTATAAAAATTTGCTCTTGAGGAATAAAATATTGCGCGCTCAAAGCTTCGACCTGCTTAATAAGACCCCGGGAAGTCAACTGCGGAAACGTCCGAATAAAGACAAAGTCTCGAAGTTTAGATGGGTCATTAAGTGCTTTTGAATTAATCTTAATTGTGTCTTTAAGCGTTTCTAACACATAGATCATCTGAGGACTTGTTCTAATATTTTCAAGCTTCTTGAGTTCGGCAGCGTCTCCGCCGTTAAGCCAAAATCGACTTATTCCAAACGCAGAAAAACTAAAACTTCTAGTAGCAAAAATTCCTATTTTCACTTGTATCCATTTCACTGACAAGAACTAAAAACAATCGGGAATAATGCACATATTGCATCCACCTCCAGAACAGTTCGTACAAGGAGTGCTTCCAAAACCCGTTCCAGTCGTCATTGGCATATAAACGGCAGCAACCTGATACTCGGGAACAATTGCCTTAGCCTTCACGATTTTCAGTAAGGCATCTAACGAAGATGGCCTTTTGATTTTTTTAGCCACTTTTTTTTGGGTCTTAGCCTTAGCACCTTTTTTACTTTTCTTCATTTTAAAACTTTACTACATTCTGTTATGAGCGGCAATATCATTTCCCAAGTTCGGCAGGGCAAGGCAAGTTAGCCACTCACTTGAGAATTCAAAACCCCGCTGTCTCAAAAAGAGAATGAGCCCCGATGGTGAGTACCATACTGACTGTGTGTACCACGTTGAAAGTTTTGAATGTACCCACTCATTTCGTCGACTGAGTAGCTCAACACCTGAATGAAAAGATTCTTGTGCCTCTTGAAGGTAGCATCGTTGTTGGGTCAAATGATACGCAAGCTCATAAATTACGGCATTTCCAAATAATCCATGGCACAATGAAGGATCGTCCTTCTGGCCGGGGTAAGCATTTGGAAGCTTTAAAGAGCGTTTTAGAAACTGACGACCAAGGCGAACGGCTTCGCGATGATTCAACAACGCGCCTGAACAAAGTAGACTAATTCCTGCGGATAAGTCACCATAACACCAAGATCGACGAAGATTAATTCCATTCTTTTCAGGATCGCGACTTATGAGAGATGGAAGGTGTTCTGTTTGATGATAAAGATCCTTTGAAAAACGAACAATTTCATTTGCCATTTCTAAATATTGGGTAGGGAGACGGCCTTTCGAGGCGGCCTGTCCAAGATAAAGAAATATTCCGTAGATGCCATGAGCAATTCCCAGGTCTAGGTCCGGCTGAAGATTAAGATCGCCATCGCATTTTCGCCATAGCAAGTAATCTCCGTACCTTTCACGCCGAGTCCACAAAGTCTGATGAAGTATTTCTTCAAGTGGAGCCGCTTTTGACTTTGGCTCGCCTAGCAAAGCCAGACCGGCGGCACATAGCCCCGTCATGACATCAAAATTTGGATACTGCTGTAGCCACCTTGGCGCCTTTTCAAAGACAAGATTTTGCAGCCTAGCATGTACTTTGAGGCGGGCTGGCGAAGGTGCGTTGTCGCAGATCATCCGCGATAACTGAAGCGCTTGCCAGGCTGTAGTACCATCTAAATCACTATAAGTCTCTTGTTTATCAAGCAGACCAATCATCCGCGGAAAATAACCAGATCGTTGACCGTATAGGATCTCGATCGCTCGCTTTAAGTCTCGCGCTTGAATCCGTTCGCGCGAGGAAAGGATTACCTGGGAAGCTAGCCAAGGATCTTTTTTAGTAAATGGCCATCGCTTTTGTAATCTATGTATGATTTTTTGGGTGTTACTATTAACTTTTTTCATGAGCTTGCCCCGCACTCCGTTAGAGTTTGAAAAAGCGGACTCCAACCCCAGATAATCTGGGTTCCCTAAAAGAAGGAGTCCGCAAGTATGAACAAACAAGAAAACCAGGTGTCTGGTCAACAGGCTTTTTTAAGTTCCCTGCTTTCCTATTTGGGATATGCCATCAAGGAAAACAGCTGACATTAAGATTTCATCAAGCCCCATCCAAAACAGACTTGAGACTGTGGTGATACTCAAGCGAACCGTTTTAACTGGAGGGAGATTCTGTGTCGCAGCTTCTTGCTTTGATCACATTGGTGTTTTTTTTCAGTCCGAAAACCTTTGGCGCAACGGGGATGAGTCGGCTGGCCCACCTGTATGCGTGCAACCCCAAAAGCCATAGCTTCTGTCCAAAAACGGCCGCTTTTGGGCAAGGTCACGGTATGATTTATTTCGAAGAAGGTCCGAAGAAGAAGATGTACCCCGTCATTCCTTGGGGACCTCATTTCGAGCGCACAGCGCAAGTCGCTCAGAAGCTCAAAGACTTTCGGAACCTTGAACTGAATCTGAACCGTTCAAAACCCTTCGCGAGAAGCCGGAAATTTATGGCCTCCGGCTTCGTCGGCATGGATCCTTACTCGAAGCGACACTCGGTTTTCTTCCTTACGGAAATCAATTAAAGGGGCGCCGGCCCTTGATTCGAGATCCCACATTGTTTTTCGGGCAAAATTTGCCTATAAACAGAGTGAGGACTTTGGATATGGCTCAAGCGTCAAATCATCGTGAACATTTAGGAAGTATCTCGGCTTCACTTTTCAAAATTCATAAACTTTTGCTCGAGGACGAATTCGAGAGTCGAGAAAAGGCCGATGGACGTTTTTTGCCTCCGGCGGAACGCTTGAATGTTCTTTTGAATGATCCGACCATTGCCTGGCTGCGAGTTTTAAGTCAGCTAATGGCCTATGTGGACGAAGTTTACTATCAAAAGGAAGGAGTCTTGGACCGACAATTCGAGGACGTCTTATCTCGGGTTCAAGAGACGTTCTCCCTTCAAAATGAATCTGAGTTCACGTATCGGTACAAGAGCCGCCTGGGAACGATTCCCGAGCTCATGGTGGCCCACGGCCACTTGAAGGCAGCCCTTCGCGGAACGCAAAATAGCTGACGTCGATCGAATTTGAAAACGAAAGAACGGGAGAACCGATGGAACTCATTCAAACAAAACTCTCGACCTCCTTGGGTCCCTTCTATCTTTTGGCAAGCCCTCGGGGACTGGTTCAGGTTTCCCACCGACCCTTCCAAAAAGTTCCTCGAACGCAGGCTCTTCAAAAAGGACTTCCAAGCCACAAGATTCTTCTTCTGGCCATCACGCAGATCGAAGAGTATTTCGAAGGTCGACGGATGATCTTCGAGATTCCGCTTGATCTCCAGCAGGGCACGAACTTTCAGAAGATAGTTTGGCAGAACTTACGAAAGATTCCTTTTGGAAAGACGATTTCTTATGCCGAGCTGGCGCGACGAATTCAATCACCCAAGGCGGTTCGTGCCGTTGGCTCAGCGAATGGCAAGAATCCGTTTTTAATGATCATTCCTTGCCACCGAGTTATTGCAAGCTCGGGAGAACTTGGCGGCTTTTCAGCGGGTCTGGCACTTAAGAAGAAACTTCTTGATCACGAGAAAAGATTTACCACTCAATCCATTTGAATACTTTGACAGACAACACGGCCCCAAAAAAGGGCCAAAACCCTTCAAGCTTGAGGCAATCACCCACACAAAGTCCTCTTCACTAGAGGACTTTTAGGCTTCCACTTTTTCGTCGTGCTCTTGGGCTCGCGTGCGTTGATCGAAACGCGACAGTAAGCTGTAAACACTCGGAACGACATACAGGGTGAGCAGTGTTGACACGAAAACTCCGCCAATGACTGCAACGGCCATCGGCTGTCGAGCCTCGGCGCCCGGTCCAAAACTAAGGGCCGCGGGAAGTGCGCCGGCGATCGTCGCAATCGAGGTCATCAAAATCGGACGAAGTCGATTCGGACAAGCTTCATGTAGCGCTTTCTGCACAGGCTGATTCTTCTGATCACGAACCTGATTTGTGAAATCCACAAGAAGAATCGAGTTTTTCTTCACAATTCCCATCAAAAGAACAAATCCGATCATACTGAAAAGATTCAACGTCTGCCCGCCCATCAGCAGAGCTAAGAAGGCGCCGGAAAAGCTGAAGGGCATCGCCACGAAGACTGTGATCGGATCTAAAAAGCTATTAAACTGCGATGCCAAAATCATGTAGGCGACAACAAATCCCATCACGAGTGCAAATAGAAGTCCGATAAAACTCTGAATCGCCTCTTCCGCCGAGCCGCTTAAATTGTAGGAGTAGCCTTCGGGAAGGTAAGAACGCGCAATCTGCTCAGCCTTCTCTAGACTCTCTTGTTGGCTGAGCCCCTCGCCCACGTTTCCAAAGATTGTAATCGCACGCTCACGATTTTTTCGCGAAATAGACGAGGCCACGGTTGCCTCTTTTACATCCACAACCGAGATCAGAGGCACAAGCTCTCCTCGATTGTTTCGAACATACAAATTTCGAATCTTATCCTGGGGCGAGAGCGCACTTTCTTTGAGTTTCACGCGAATATCGTAGCGATGCCCCGAAAGTTCGTAAGATCCTGCGATCGCGCCTCCTAGCATCGCGTTCACAACCGTTCCGATTGAATTCACATCGACGCCTCGCTCGGATGCGCGTTTTCGGTTTGGCACGATGTGAATCTCGGGTGCCCCGGTCAGCAAGTCCGAATTCACGTCGGTCATCACCTTTTGAGTCTTAATGTCCGCCATGATTTTTTCTGCTAGTTCACTCAGCTGTTTCCAGTTCGGGCCTTGAATCGTGAACTCCACCGGGAAACCACTGCCACCACCCCCGCCAAATCCCTGCGTTGAGGGGTCTTGAACCTGAGGTTTCGATTCGGGCACGGCCTCATTTAAGAAGTTTCGGACAACCTGGATGAACTCTTGTTGGCTCAGTTCCTTTTGACTTTCAGGATCAAGACCGCGTTTTCCTCGTCGGTGGAGCTCAACAAAGATGATGGCCGCATTTGTTTCGCCGCCTGTAAAACCACCGGCCGCCACGAAGAAGGATTTCACTTCCGATCGTTTCGCCAAATATTCTTCCACAATTCGCGCTCGGCGATCCGTCAGACTAACAGCCGAACCCGGAGGGTTCGTCATCTGAATCATCAGCATACTCTGATCTTGCGGTGGCTGAAACTCAGCTTTCAAGAGAGCTGCGGTTGCAAAGCTCAAGATAAAGAACAAAGTGGAACCCAAGACAACTTTCCAGCGATGCTCAAGACTCGTGGCTAAAGTTTGTGCGTAGCGATCATGCAATCGTTTGAATCCCGATTCGAACATTTTTCCGAAACGTGAGTGTCGCTCCATCGTTCCTTTGAACTGAGCGGCCCGCATCGGAGTCAATGTCAGAGCTTCCAATAAAGACAGCATTACTGCAGCGCTCAGGGTCACACCGAACTGATACAAAAAGCGACCGATAATTCCTTGCATGAAGGCAATCGGCAAAAAGATCGCCACCAAAGAAACGGACGCGGCCATGGCGGCAAAGGTGATTTCTCGCGCTCCGACGAGGGCGGCTTGTTTTCTGGGTTTCCCCATTTCTCGATGTCGAATGATATTTTCAAGAACCATGATGGCATCATCGACAACGATTCCGATCGCCAAACTAAGCCCGAGAAGTGTGAAAATGTTCAGAGTGAAGCCAGCGAAGTAGAGGACGATGAAGCTTCCTAAAACTGAAGTCGGAATCGCGAGCAGAACGTTGACTGTCGAAGCCCAGGAACCGATAAACATCCAACAGACTAGGGATGTAAGAACAGCGGCAAGCACAAGCGTGAGCACAAGTTCGTGGACAGCCTCTTCCACAAACTGAGTTCCATCAAAGTTCACAACGATTCGAGTTCCCTCAGGAAGAGTTTTCTGAATTAAATCAATTTTCGCTTTCACGGCCTGAGCCACGGAAACCGCGTTGGCCCCTCGCTGCTTCACGACTCCCAGCCCAACAGCTGGCGTGCCATTGGTCCTTGCAAACTGAAGAACATCGACCGTGCCTTTTTCAACATGAGCCACCGAACCCAAAGGTAGTGGATTGTAGTTAGGACCCGCGCCGCGCGTGTTAATCAAGATGCTTGAAAAACCTTCGATGGATTTTTCTTCACCCATCGTTCGAAGACTGTATTCACGATCCCGGTAGTCCGTGCGACCCGAGGGAGGTTCGCGATGCTCGTTGCGAATGGTGCTCACGACATCGGTCACAGAGAGCGCGTATTGCTGAAGTTTTGCATTGTCGACCCAGACACGCAGATTGGGCTCGAGATAGCCGGGCATCCAAAGATTTCCCACCCCTGGAACTGTGGTGATCTGATCTCGAACCTCGTTCTTCACGAACACCATCAGATCAATCAGACTCATTTTCGTGCTGGTCACTGAGATCCACATGATTGGAAACTCATCGATGGCAATCTTCATGATGGAAATGGGCTCCATCTCCGTCGGAAGAAGATTCTGAATCTGGGTGATCTTAGCCTGAACTTCTTGAAAGGCCGCATCGATATTTCGATTCAGATCAAATTCGACCGTGATTTCTGCAATTCCCACCCGGGACTTCGAAGTCACGTTCTTCACGCCTTGAATGCTAATCAAAGCATCTTCAAGAGGATCCACCACGTCCGCTTCGATCACCTCAGGGGCCGCGCCCTCGTAGCGCGCGGTCAAGGCGATGATCGGGAACTCCACGTCTGGTAATTCGCTGACACCCATTCGACTGAAACTGATCGCACCGAAGACGATCAAGCCAAACATCAGCATCCACGCAAAAACCGGTCGACGAATGGAAAGATCTGATAAAATCATGGTGCAAGTTCCTTTTCCAAAGCCTCTGGGAAGGCGGCGGATGCCAGCTGAAGGCGGATCCAATCCAGCTGCGCCGCAAAACGCGCCTGATCGTAAGAGCGTCGGGCAATTCGGAACTCTGTTAACGCCAGCTGCACGTCAATACTTCGACTGAGTCCTCGACGGAAATCTCGCTGAAGGACCTGATAATTCTTTTCTGCTAGCTCCGAGGATCTTTCCAGCGCAGCAAGCTGATCAGAGCGGTTCTTCAGACTTTCATAAAGCGATTTGACATCGGCTTCAGCCTGTCGGCGCAAACGGCTGAGCTCCAACTCTCGATCTCGATTTCTTGAAGCCGCTTCCCGAGTCTGAGAAAGAACGGTCCCGCCTTCATACAGGGGAAACGAAAGGTTCAGCTGCACATCCCAGCGAATTTCATTCAAGAAACCTGGAGGTCGTTGAAAGTAGTAATTGCCTTGAAGATCAAGAGTGGGCCAATGTGCGCCTCGCGCAACACGAATCTCCTCTTGAGCCGCCTCCAGCCGGTCACGGGCGGCTTTTACGTCGGGCCGATTCTCGATCCGCGACAGATAGTCTTCAAGAGGCTTCAAAGTTGGTAAAGATTTACGCCCTTCCACAGACCTATCCATCAACTTGGTGTCAGCTGGCAAAGTCGTGACGAGCTTAAAGTTCTCCCGAGCGCTGGCCAGGTTTGTTTCGACGATTCGCATTTCAGCTTCAAGGGCCGCTTCGGTGGATTGTGCCGTTAAAGCCTCTGAAGAATTCGATTCTCCTCGTCGGATTCGAGCCTGCAGTTCTCGAATTCGCTCGTTGTAGATTTTGCGTTGCTCGGCCAAATTTTTGAGATCTTGTTCAAAGGAGAGGACGTTTAAGTAGCTTGTCGCAACGGACTGGTACAATTCAAGAAGGGTGTTCACACGATTCTGCTGTTCGGCCGTGAGAACCCGGCGGCGCTGCCGAACACCTGCGAATTCTCGAAAACCGCGAAACAGGGGCTGGCGCAAATTCAAGTTCGTAGTCGTTTGCTCTTCAGGAAAGATCTCTCGTGCAATTAGATTCTCAGGCTGGGGTTGAATCAAATGACTGGCTTGAAAAGAAAGAGTCGGAAAGATAGCGCCTCGAGCCTGAGTGTACTGCTCGTCAGCCTGAAAAACTCTTTCACGAGCTTGGCCGACAACTTCATTTTGGCTAAGGGCCGATCGAAAAGCTTCATCCAGTGTTACGGCCGCGTGAACGGCAGTTGAAATTAAGAAGAGAAGGACAAGGGCGGCGGATTTCATTTCAATTTCTCCGGTTTTTGAAGCGAGCCTAACTTACCCGGACCCTTTTCGAGGTTCAACGAATTCCCTTTTGAAGCGCTGGGCAGAGCTCCATGAGTCAGAATGTATTTTTGCAAGATCTAGGACTGAAAAACAGTCCAATTGGGATAAGGAGAGAGGCTCTCCTGAGATGAAAGCCACGGAAAATCCTGAAGAATCCATTGACGGACGCCGCGACCACGGGCCACCACGCAGATCGGGCCCTGTTGAGCTTGTAGTCGGAGCTTTTCGAGTACAGAGTAAACATCCCGCTTCGAACCGAAATCATAGAGAAAATAGACCTGCGCTCGCCCCAGCTCAAATCCCTTGGAAGCAAGATCCACTTGGCGCATTTTGGCCTGACGAAGATTCCAAAATTTAAAGATGCGCGAGCCTTCTTCCACTCGCTCATCCACATACTCGTATCCAACAAAACGAACCCCAGGACGCAAAAAGCCCAAGACAACACCAAGTCGTCCATACGCTGCGCCCAGATCCAACCAAAGATCGCCGACTTGTGGATTTAAGCTTTTAATCATTTCTACCAGTTCAGAGTAGGGAGTTTGTAAACTTTGAAGATCAAGTCCAAACCAATACTGCTGCTGCGGAAACGCGCTTGAGCCGGAGTGGCTTTCGAAAAGAGCCTTTTCAATGGCATCACAATTATAGGCTAGAAGCTCGTCAAGTCGGCGAGCCTGGTCTTTTGCAGCACCGTAATCGATTTGGGCTTTTTGAAGCTCTTCGTGGACAGTCCACCAAGGGCCAGAACTGGTTTCGAGCAACTGGGATCTTCCTTTAAAGGCTCACACTCTACGACTTGACTGAAGGAAGCAACCCCAAACTGGAGAATCCGAAAAAGATCCTCGTCCCTCGCAAAGAATCTTGGACAACGGAAACCAGCATCGCACCACCCGCCCCCTCAAGTGCAGTCTTGTTTGACTTCCCCGCAGCTCTTCCCCTAATTTGAGGGGACTTAAGGAGCTGCCAACATGGCTAGCAAGACAAAATCTCGCCATTATGAACATCATAAGTCGGCACAACTGGGATGGCTTCGAGCAGCGGTCATGGGAGCCAATGATGGCATTGTCTCGACAGCCAGTCTGCTTGTGGGAGTTGCCGCCGCCGGTTCCTCGCGCGAGACCCTGCTCTTGACCGGACTTGCGGGCCTTGTCGCCGGAGCCATGTCTATGGCCGCCGGAGAATATGTGTCGGTGAGCTCGCAGTCGGACCTTGAAAAAGCGGATCTTCAGAAAGAAATGCATGAGCTTGAAACCAATACAGAGTACGAGATTCAAGAGCTCTCCCACATCTACATGGATCGGGGGCTTAGCGCTGAATTGGCTCGTCAAGTGGCCGAAGAGCTGATGAAACACGATGCTCTTGGAAGCCACGCTCGAGACGAGCTTGGAATTACGGAGCTTTCCACTGCGAAACCGACACTTGCCGCTTTGACGTCTGCCGTTACTTTTGCGGTCGGGGCTTTTTTTCCACTTCTCGTCGCGCTTTTTGCGCCTGATCAGGGGCTGGCCACTTGGATCTCGAGTTCTTCCTTGGTGTTTTTGATTGGTCTTGGTTTTTTGGCAGCACAAGCCGGAGGCGCAAATCCTTGGCGTGGAGCCGCCCGAGTCTTTTTCTGGAGTGCCCTGGCGATGCTGTTGACCGCGCTTGTCGGTCGATGGTTTGGAACAACATTAAACTGATATGAAAGGATCACCATGATACTTTTTCCCTTTGTAGACTACTGGTGGTTTTACGCAGGCTTCATTGTTTTCATTCTTGTCGTGCTCGCCCTGGATTTGGGAGTTTTCCACAGAAAAGCCCACGAGGTCTCTTTCCGCGAGGCCCTGACTTGGACAGGAATCTGGATCGGGCTTGCTCTTGTTTTCAACTTTCTTTTTTATCGTTACGCCCTTTGGAAGTTTTCAAATGATCCGCGTTACCTTTCTCTCGTGGATTTTGATCCTGCTGCCCAGGCCAAGGCCTCCGCGCTCGAGTTTCTCACGGGTTTTGTCGTGGAGAAATCATTAGCGGTTGATAATATTTTCGTCTTTGCCGTGGTTTTTGGTTATTTCGCGATCCCCAAGATGTACCAGCACCGAATCCTCTTTTGGGGCATCTTGGGCGCCCTCATTTTTCGAGGCCTCTTCATCGCCATGGGTTCAGTTCTGATGCAGTACCATGGTGTCGTCATCTTCTTCGGTGTCTTGCTGATTCTGACCGGAATCAAAATGTTCTTTGCAGGGACCGAAGAGAAAGATCTTAGCAAAAGTTACGTCGTTCGATTCTTGAACAAGATCTTTCGAATTCACCCACGGGTTGAGGGACAGCACTTCTTTGTTCGTCGCGGGGGCCTGCTCTATGTCACTCCGCTTTTTCTGGCGCTCATGTTCCTTGAGCTGACCGATATTATCTTCGCTGTGGATTCTGTCCCTGCGATTTTTGCCCTCACAGACGAGCCCCTGATTGTCTTTACTTCCAACATTTTCGCGATTCTTGGCTTGCGGAGCATGTACTTCATGCTCTCGGGAGTCATGGACCGCTTCATCTACATTAAGTATGGCCTTGCAGGAGTCCTTATTTTTGTTGGCCTAAAAATGGTCTGGCTCAATGAGGCCTTCGGTGGAAAGTTTCCGATCAGTTGGTCGCTCGGGATTATTACAATACTCATCGGATCTTCGATCGGCATCTCGCTCTTGAGAAATCGAGAGCCCGTCATCAAAACTTAGGGGACGAGGCTCCCCGTTCGACGACCCTTGCTTAGGCCCTCTTGAAATTTATGGGGCCTTGATCGAAAGGCTTCGCCGAAATTGCGTGCTTGATCTTTCCGAAAGACAGGTCAGTTGGAAATTCAGACTCTTTGTGGTCGAAGAGATCTTATTCATGAGTAGAAAATTCGGATAGCCATAATACTCCAACTGACCGTCCTGCACGGATCGCTTTCCATAGCTTCGAGCGGAAAGACTAAAGAACGCACTCGATGTCACTTCAAAGGTTGGATGTCCAAACCAAGACGCATCAAGAGTCTGAATTTGGGAATAGTGGACATCCCCGGAGATCAAGAGCACAGGTCGCCCCGTTTCGCGCAGCCGCGTGCGCAGCTCAACAAACTCAGAGGCGGCATTTCTCTGAAAGGACTCTGTGAAACTGCGATAGTGCAGAAACTGAAGAGAAGAAATCAGCACGATAGGCCGGTCGCTAGCAGTCAACGTCCTTACGACCCAGTCCAACTGCTCTCGCCCTAACATTTGCTCGGCCTTCGGGTTCTTAAAATGGCGATTATCTAAGAAAAATATCTGCAGGCCAAAACCCTCAAGACAAAACGAGATTCCAGGTCCCTGTTGAAGACTCTTGATTTGAGAGCTCACCGGATAGAAATTTCGAAACATCTTGAGCATGGTGTCTTTGTAAGGGTGATCGAACTTTGCATTATTGAAGGCAAGATCATGATCATCCCAAGTCGTGAAGACAGGCAGCAAGTCTTCAAAGTTGTAGAGATCAAGTTCCATCCAGGTTTTCACGTAGACATTGTAGGCTTCGTGAGGCTCTGCTGGTTGTCCGAGAACGGTGTCCAAGGAACTATTGGCGTAGATGAGGTCCCCTGCGAAAAAAACTGCGTCTGGGCGCGCCTCTTGAAATCGCTGGAACATGACATCCTTGGGCTCTGCGCTTCGGTGACTCGAGCAAGTCAGAAGGGCGATCCGGGCCTCGGGGTTTGTCAGATCGAGAGCTTTGAATCGACGCCGATGGAACTGACCGACGCCCCGATGAAGAAGATCTAGATAATAGATCTCTCCAACCTGCAAGTTCTGAACAAAAACATGATGAAGAATGAGCTCATTCAGTTGCATGTCGACTGTCTGAATGTCGGCTGGAAGTCGATTTCCACGGGAATCGAGAACTTCGATCTTGAGTCGCGCTTCTCGGTGGGCCAAGACCGTCAAAACCGTTGAGGACGAATCAGTTGCCCCTTGAAGAACCCGGATTTCATGATTCGCAAATCGCATGTGATACTCGGGTTCTTCGAGGTCGATCTCCTGAAACTCTTCGACCTCAGGAGAATTGGCCTTGGCCGAAAACCAAGAGGAAACCCCCAAGAAGCTTGCAACTTTTAAAAAACCTCGACGGCTCAGCATACTTCTCTCATACGAATCTCTGGGAAGTGGACCTTTGCAAAACACGTTTCGTCTTTACTAACTACAGGCGAACTTGCCCGCTAAATCAAGTTTTTCTCAGTGCGGCTCCTTGTTAAAAGTGCTGTTTTCCGAAGACCCGGCCTGTCTAGCGACGCTTGATTGATCTTCACTTGGGCCGCGAGTACTCTCAGGGTTATGCCGATGGACTTCAAACGCCTTGTGGCGGCTCGATTTCTTTTTACTTTTGCTGTGCAAATGCAAGCCGTCGTTTTGGGGTGGAGAATTTATGATCTTCTGAAAGATCCGCTCTATCTGGGCTTCATCGGTCTCACAGAGGCTGCTCCCGCAATCGGCCTTGCACTTTACGCGGGATACTTGGTTGATCGCATGCGCCCCCTTAAGGCTTATCAAGGTGTGCTTGGCGTGAGTCTGCTTTCGGCCCTCGTCGTCTTGATTGAGCTTGTTTTTGAGTCATCACTGACCCTCACGCATCAGGTGGGGTTCTTATATTCGGCGGCTTTTCTCACGGGTTGTGCAAGAGCTTTCTCTCAACCCGCCATTTTTGCGACGATTCCAAGATTAGTAGAAAGATCCCAACTCCTTCGCGCAACTGCGGTCTCAAGTTCGTTTATGCAAGTCGCTCGCATCGGCGGACCCGCGGTTGGTGGACTCATTTTCGGCTACTTCGGAGCCTTGTCAGCCGCTTGGATTGTCGCTTTGCTTCTCGTCGGCTCTTTAGGTTGCCTGAGTCTTATTCAAACGAAGATCGAAGCCGGACAGACACAAAACTCGAAGACCTCGATACAAGAGGAGCTCCTTTCAGGAGTTCGATTCGTCTTTAAGCATCCCATTCTTTTTCCTGCTCTTTCTCTTGATATGATCTCTGTTCTTTTCGGTGGAGTAACAGCCTTACTTCCTATTTTTGCTGAAGAGATTTTGGGAGTTGGTCCCAAGGGCCTTGGACTCCTACGAGCCGCTCCAGCCGTCGGCGCGGCTCTCATGATGTTTTTTCTAACGGGAACCCAGCGGCTTCGAACGGGTCGCTGGCTTCTTGCGGCTGTGACGGGCTTTGGTCTTTCTATTCTTGTTTTCGGTTTGAGTCGAAATTTCTATCTTTCCTTTTCCGCACTTTTGATGAGCGGCGTTTTCGACAGCATCAGCGTAGCCATCCGCTCGGGCGCTGTTCAGCTTTTTTCACCAGACTCTATGCGGGGCAAGATCGCAGCAGTCAACTCGATTTTTATTGGATCCTCGAACGAGATCGGTGAGCTCGAGTCCGGAATCGCTGCGAAACTTTTAGGAACCGTGCCAGCCGTCTATTTAGGAGCCGCCGTTTGTCTTCTGACGGTAGCGGCCACGGCTGTGCTTTCTCCGGCTTTAAGAAATCTGGATCTTGTGAGAGTTTCAAAGGATCAAGGGAGCCAAATTTGAAAAACTTAGGGTTTTCGAAGAAGCTTTCTTACTTTCGAGCTCTTTTTCCGAACTGGAACTTTTTCGATCAAATCGGATCGGATTTTAAGCTTCAATTTCGTCGACACTCCGCTGATCAGGCGTGGGAAGACTTTCCCTTTTTGTTCGAACAGCCCGTTCGAAGATGGATGCCGAATTCTGAAATTCATCTGAAACTCGCTCAAAAGAATATTTTGGAGCATTTTGTTCAAGACCTTCAAGAATGGCAGGGTCAGCGGACTCCTGTTGAGCGAAATCAAATTCAGAATATCACAAGCTTCAAACTTCTAAGGTCCCTGATTGAAGTCCACTTCGAGCAGGATTCAAACGCTAAAACCCAGTTTCAAATTCGGATTCTCGCGTTGAGTTCTCAAGGACCATTGGAACTCTTCATCAGCGATTGGTTTCCCGCAAAAGGAAAGGGGCTCAACAATGGCACTTGAGCTCTCAGCCAAAATTCTCGGCCTTGCTTTTCTGTTTCAAGGCCTTGAGCTCTTCGTTCTGTCTCGACAGCGAGTTTTTCAAGAGGTTTGGAGTTATTCCAATATCCAAGGGGACTGGGAAGGCGTCCCCTTCGTGACGGAACTTTTAAGGCTTTTCGTCTTTTCCCCAGCGGGATTTTCTGCGCTTTTGGTCGTTCAGCTTCTCGCGGGCTCTGCTCTTTTTTTCGAAGTGCATTTCTGGATCATCTTTCTTCTTTTTGTCTCGCACCTACTTGTGTGTTTTCGCTTCCGAGGGACCTTTAACGGCGGAAGCGATATGATGCTCTTTGTTGTCTTGACCGGACTGTTAATTGGGACTTGGAGTCCTCAGGAAAAGTTTCGGATGGCGGGTGAGATTTATGTGGCCATCCATCTTTTCCTTTCCTACTTCAAAGCAGGCCTTGTCAAAGTTCGTTCTGCCGACTGGCGCAGCGGGCGGGCTCTTCCCGCTTTTCTTAAACGCAGTCTTTTCCCCGAGATTCGCAAAGCTGGCTCTCATCTCGAATCTCGTCCCGGCCTGACCCGCCTTCTCGCTGCATCGGTTTTAGCCTTTGAACTTTCTGTTGTTTTGATTCCCATCTTTCCCCAAATGGCGGTCGGCTACTGTGGGATGGCTTTGACTTTTCATGCCTTGAATGTGCGCATTTTCGGATTGAGTCGCTTCCTTCTTGTCTGGTCGGCCGCGTGGCCGTTGGCCCTGTCAGCACTTGCATCACTTCGTTAAACCCAACATTCGGTCACGGTCGCAGCCACGCCCTCAAGACCCGAAGGCCGACGAACAAAGTGGCTGCAGCCGAAGAGCAGAAGAGTCGCCACTTGTGAGGCGCTTTAAGACGTCGGGTGAATGACGCTCAAAGTTCTCCAATGTCCTCTTCGAAACCGGTAGCTGATCACACCCACCGTAATCAGCGAGTAGGCGGCGACAAAGCCCCAGGAACCTAGGACCGCGTACTCCGTCGAGCGCAGGAGATAAGCTGGCAAAACAAAGAGCGGCCACGGAAGTAAAAGCGCAACAGCCGAAACAAAGCGTGTATCACCGGCGCCCTTGAGCGCAAAGGACACATTCAAGTAGATCGAATCAAAAGCCGTAAACACAGCCACGATCTTCAGAATCGAGGCGGCCATACTTGCAACATCCGACCAAAGCTGTGCGTTTTCCTCGTTTTGAAACCAAGACAAATAAAAACCTGGCGCAAGATAGAAACTCAGCCCGACGACGGCCATGTAAAAGCAGCAGACCTGAACCCCACCCCAGGTCATTTTCTCAGCCTCATCGGGATTCTTCTCGCCCAAACGTTGGCCGACCAAAGCCATCACCGCCTGCGCGACTCCAAGGCTTGGCAAAACGGAAAGCATCATGACAGTCACAGCAATGCTGCTACTGGCAAGAGCCACGTCCCCATTGGGAAGTTGACCCATGATAATCAAAAAGACCGTGAAGGCCATGCCCTCAAGGGCCCATTGAAGCCCACTCGGAAGTCCGAAACGTAGAAACTGCCCTAGAAGTTGAGGATTTAACTTCCAATCGCTTCGAACTCGAAATTCCATTTCGTGCTTAGATTGAAAAATCAGATACAGGCCGTAAACCGCAGCCCCGTAGGTCGCGATTGAAGTCGCATACCCCGCTCCGGCCACTCCCATCCCAGGAAATCCAAATTTTCCGAAAATCATCACATAGTCCAAAAGCGCATTCAGAATCAACCCAACAAGATTAATTCCAATCACCGTTCTTGTTTGCCCCAAGCCTGTGAAAAAACCGCTTGCAGCCGCGACAAGGGCGGTCGGTAAAGCTGAATAGGCCACCGAATTGTAATACTCGACTTCAAGAGTCTGAAAGATCAGAGAGTGTCCGACTATTTTGAAGAACCACGGAGAGAGAAAATTCAGACCTAAAAAAATGACCCCACCGATGACACTGACGTAAAGAGCCTGCCAAACACTGGCGCCGATACGTGACTTTTCTTGTGCCCCATAATACTGGGCTACAAATGTGGCCACATAATTTGCGGTTCCTTGAAGCAGGGCCATCGGAACCCAGAAGACACCCATGACCGCCATCGCCGCCCCAAGAGCCTCTGTTGAAAACTGACCCAAAAACACGCGATCAATTGTCAGTTGAAGATTCCAAAATCCATTGGCGATAATCAAGGGCCAAGCGGTTGCTAAGATGTATTTCCAGCGCTGCGGTCGAGTCATAAAATTCGTTCTGCTTCTCTCGTTACGTTCAAATGAAGTGCAAAAGGGTTATCTCGTCTACTCAGGCAGCATCATATACGACGTGAATGAGGATACAACCCCTCGTTCAGTTTTTAATCGAAAGTGGGATCTTGAGATAGACTTTCCCGTCTGACTCTGGCGGGAACAAATGTCCCGCATTGATATTGATTTGAAGGCTCGGCAGCAGGAGCCGTGGCGCACTCAAAGTGGCATCGCGTTTCGTGCGAAACTCGACGAATTCTTCTTTCGTCGTCTCGGCCCTCAATTGAATATTGGATTTTTTCTGTGTCCCAATCGTCGACTGGAACTGCAAAGAACGTCCGCCCGGTTGATAATCATGACCAACAAAAACACGCGTTGAATCCGGAAGCTGATAGAGCTTCCCATGAATCGAGTCATAAAGCTGCTTGGCGCTTCCTGCGGGGAAATCACAGCGGCCAACACCTGAATCAGGCATAAAAAGAGCGTCTCCGGTAAAAAGTGCATCTCCAATCAAATAACTCGCGCAAGCTGGCGTATGCCCGGGTGTTGAGATTGTCTTGATCGAAAGAGTGCCCGCTTTCAACGTAGAGCCGTCTTCGAGAAGAAGATCAAACTGACGACCGTCTGTGGGAAATTCTTTTTCAAAATGATAAATCTTTTTGAAAGTCTGCTGGACCTCTTGAATCAGAGTTCCGATTGCAACTTTCGTGTTCGGAAAAGCCGCCTTCAGGATTTGGGCACCCGACACATGATCGGCATGGGCATGAGTCTCAAGAATGAAATGAAGCTTGAGTTCATTCTGACGGATGTAATGGATCAGACGATCAGATGACTCTTTCGACAACGTCGAAGAGGCAGGCTCATAGTCCCAAACAGGGTCAATCACAACGGCATCGCGACTGTTGGCATCAAACGCCACATAGGTCAGAGTCGAGGTGGCCGGATCAAAAAACTCTTGGACTGCGGCTTTCATTTCAATTCTCCTCGCTTCAGGACAATAACCTCTCGAGATCATACCGCATTTTGACCGCGAGATTCACGTCGCATTTTAAGCACGAGAAGCGCCATCGAAAGAACAACGGCTGTCGCTAAAGCTGTAAACCACGACATGGCCTCAGGAATCTGCGTGCGCGGAGCCAACGCGGCTTGCTCTGCCCGCTTCTGAGTGTCTTGAATTTTTTGATTCAAAAGACGACTGGTATCACTCAAAACTTCGTTCATCTGATCCCGAAGAGGAGCCGCTTTCGACTGGTAAAATTGTCCCACGATTCGGGGCTCAGTTTGCTGAGACTGAAACTCAAGCCCTTGATCGAAAATCTATTCATGCTCCTTTTGAAGGCTTTGAACTCTTTCGAAAAGCCGCGTGATCTCCGGAATGTCTTGGCGCTTCATTAAAGCCTGGAGCTGCTTTTCCAGCTGCTCTTGATCTTCTTTTTGCGCTTCAAACAATTTGGGGGAGCCTAAGACAAAGTAGGCCCGTCGATTGGCAACTTGTGACTCGATAAGGTTTCGAATCTTTTCAACTTCCACCACCGACTGCAGATCAGTTCCAATATTGGGACTCTGTTTTGTCAAAGTTGATCGCAGATGAAAGGCAAAGCCCCAGGCGGCAATCATAAGCGCCGCAAAAAGACCGAGCAGAACCGTTAGAATGTTACGTTCAAGACGACGGGGTTGGAATGGTATTGTACTTTCTTGCATCCTCATTGGATAACAATTGCCCACATCTTGAGCAACCAAAAAGGCCAGAGAAATCAAAATGTTGGCCAAAATTTCGATCGCAAAAAAGGTCGCGAATAGCCCTCTGAAATTCTCTGCCAATTGCCACAGTTTTCCTGTCTCTATGACGCTTGAAATCGAATCCCTAAGTCCGGATCGGAATTTTCACTCGCATTTCTGTTTGGTTCAAATAAGAATTAATTGTAGAGATCATGTTTTCTAAAGGATGTTGTTATGAAAATCGTTTGGGCCTATGAGCCGTTTCACCAAGAAAAAACTCAAACTTCGAAGTTTTACAAAATGCTCCGAGAAATCCACGGTCCCCAAGGAGAGGTCGAGGCTTCTTTTCTTGTGACAAGAACCGAGAACGATCTTGTGCTGTCCTTTGATGTTCCTGAAAAGCAAAGATTTACCGACCTACCATTAGAAATTATGAAATCCGCTCTGAAAAAAGCGCAGGTCAAATTGCCTGACTCTCAGATTTCAGTCCTTGATCACCCTACCTTTTCGACTTCAAACGCCGTTGATTATTTTCTAAAAACCTCGAAAAAGAAGAATGCTGACCTGATTGCGCTCTTTACTCACTCTCGAAAAGGCTTCAAACGACTTCTCGTCGGAAGTTTTGCCGAGACGGCCATTCACACAAGTCCGATTTCATTGCTGATCGCGAATCCGAAAACTCTGTTTTCAAAGGCGATTAAAAGAATACTCTTTGCAAGCGACTTCACTGAAGACTCTAAAAAACACTTTCTTGAACTCTTGCAGTTGTGTGCGCGTCTGAAGGCCGAGCTGATTGTCGTCCATGCCGCACGAATGATTTATAATCCGGCCTATGACGAGCTCACTCCTGAGGTTCTATCGTATCGCAAGCAAGTCGACCAGTACCGCGAATGGCTTGAGTCCCAGGCTTCCCAAAATAAGGTGAAAATAAAGATCCAGATCTTTTCAGAGTTTTCTCAGGTCAGCGATATAGCCCTTAAATTCGCCAAGAAGACCAAGGCCGATTTGATCGCGGTCGCCGCGAAGTCTGGACCTACCACGGCCTTGATGGGCGGAAGCACAACTCGTCAAATCGTGCGCTCGAGCACGCGACCCGTTTTGGTTTTAAAATGAGCCCTCAGCAAACGGAGAACTTAAAGAGCCAAAACAAATCTGCATCCAAACCTGTCGTCGCCTTTTTTGATAGCCGCCGCTATGATCGAGAGTCCTTTCTTGCAGCCAACCATAAATTCGGATTCCAGTTCCTTTTCTTGGAAACTCGACTAACTGAATCCACCGCTGATCTTGTTCCGATGGGGGCGATCGTCTGCAGCTTCGTCAATGATCAACTCTCTGAAAGTACTCTGAGCCGATTGAAGTCAAGACAAGTGAAATTGGTCGCCCTTCGAAGCGCCGGATACAATCATGTAGATTTAAAGGCCGCTGAACAGTTGGGGCTGACGATTGTCAGGGTACCTGAATACTCCCCTTACGCTGTCGCAGAACACGCGGTCGCCCTGCTTCTTTCGTTAAATCGAAAGATTCATCGGGCTTCGAATCGGGTGCGAGAAATGAACTTTTCGCTTGAGGGGCTTGTCGGCTTTGATCTTCATGGAAAGACCGTCGGCGTTGTCGGACTGGGTCGAATTGGACTTGCCTTTGCCCGTATCATGCGCGGTTTTGGCTGCCGAGTGCTGGCCTACGATCTGAAGCCTCGAAGCGAGCATGAGAAAGACATCGGTCTTAAATACACCGATCTTCAGGAACTGCTTCGAGAGAGTGATATCATTTCTTTGCATGTCCCCCTGAACCGAGAAACCCGCCATATATTCAGCGCAGAGGCTTTTGAAAAGGTGAAGAAGGATCTGGTACTTATTAACACAGGTCGGGGCGCCTTGATTGACAGTCGAGCCCTTATTAAAGCCCTCAAGAGTCACCGAATTGGGGGAGCCTGTCTAGATGTTTACGAAGAAGAAGAGGGTGTCTTTTTTTCTGATTTTTCGGAAAGCGGAATCGAAGATGATCTCTTGGCTCGCCTTTTGACATTTCCGAATGTCTTAATCACGTCCCATCAAGCTTTTCTGACTCGTGAGGCGCTTCAGAATATCGCCGATACGACTCTTACGAGTTTTCAAGCCTTTCTCGACGGACAAACTTTGCAAAATCAAGTCTCGTGGTCGACCCACGGCCCGCGATAAATCTGCACTGCAAAACCTTTAGACATCAATGTCTTCACTTAAACTTGTTTTTGGGTTCTTTTCAAGAAGTCGAGAACAGCTAGAAAGTTCTCCGGTGCCTGACCCACCACATAAGGCCGCCCTAGGCTTGACGCCCTTTCGATCCAAGACATTTCCTCATCGAGGATCTGCGGATAGGGAAGCCACAGGATTCCTTGAGGAGTCGAGCTCATCTCTATACGACAATAAAAAGAAGAGGTTTGCTCAAACAGCCTTGCAAGACTTGTTTTTGAATGATCTTCGTCAATTGGTCCACATAAGACGATCGTGAGGGCGTTGACATCAGATAGCTGGGCCCATTGGTTGGCCAAGGTTATCAATCTTTCAAGTCCGAAACGTTTCGTAAGAGGGCCCCAAAATGTAACAATGGCAGGTCCACTTGAAGGAATTTCCTTCGCCACAGGCAAAGTTTTGATTCTAAGAGGACTGTAAGTTTCTCGCAATTTCTCGAGGCACCTAGGCGCTGCCGCCTGAATCCACAATCTGTAAAGCGGATGGTCAACAACAAGAGTGTCAGCGATGTTTAACAGTTCTTGCTCGCTTTCAGCAATTTTCTCAGAGCGCTCCGGCAGCAGAGCATCATTCAGATGTGCATTCATCCGAACTCCAACATTTAAGCGAAGGTGGCGTGGCTTAGGCTCGATAGAACTCGTTCCACGTAAAGCGCATTCCGACAAAGTTGGAAGGTCTCTGGGGGCGTCTTCTAGGGTTGACGTCTCGACGCGAGACCAGGCTTTTTGCAAATTTTCAAGTCTGGCATCGGAGGGATTCCTAACCTGAAGTCGAAATCTCAAATAAGCCCTGTAGCAAAAAATATCGTGGGCCCAAACGGCTTTTCTCTCGGAAATAAATTCTCGAGGAATTAAAGGAATCTTATTCCACGTTGGAACATCAACAAACATGAGTAGCCACCCGACATCTTCACCCCAAGAATTATCGAGCACTTGATCGAAAAAGTCAGAGCGCACGGGAGTGAGTTTCGGCATTGAACGAAGGATCTCTCTTTGCTCCTCTTCTAGAAAAGCCAAACCCGAAACCTCTTTCGAAAATTCCGATTCGGTCCTTCGCAAGCCTCTTCGTGCTTTAGTTAGATGATACTCTTCACGGAAACTCTTGAGGTCATTCTTTTGCCACTGCATCTTTCGAAAGTTGCGAACGAACTTAAGCAGTCGGCCCTTTGATTTTTCAAGTTCAATCTTCTCTCTGTACTCGCTTTCAAGGTAAACCTCAATTTCTCCTAGAAATCTTAGGTACCTTTTCCTCTTGGCGTACCCGCCCAAGGTCTGTTGCAGCTCGAGGTCAGAGAAATCCTCTGGAACGATCAAATCGAAATCCAAATCGCTGAAGAGCACATTAAATTGGTTGTTCAAAACTGCGCTGTGGCGGGTTTTCCACGTCACTCTTGAGCGGGCCGGCAGTAAGAAAGGCACAAGGTACAAGTAAAGGATTCGAACCACATTATGAAAGGGCACGAAGAGGGGAAAATCCAGTATAAGACCTACCCGAGACAAGGCGTTCATCCATGAAAAAATATGCTCGAGGAATAGGGGCAGGTCAAAGACTGTCTCACTCCGGCCTTACTATGGACTTTAATGCGATTCCGTGCGCTACTGAAATCAGGACATGAATATTGTTTTGATCACTCATAAACGACTTCCTTGGCTTCAAGAATGCCTCCGTTCGGTCCTAAGATCGTTGGAAAATGCAGGCATGGCTCAGGCCAGAATTTTCATCGGCTGCAATGCCGACCCGGATGCCGAGTCTTGGCTCAAGACCCAGCAGAAGAAAGCGCCTTTACTCCAAATCTTTTCCTGGAATGAACATCTACCCCCGCCCGAGGCTCGAAACAGACTTCTGAAAGAAATCCCGACAGGCTGGACCCTTTTTCTGGATGACGACACGGCAGTTCCCAGTTCGTACTTCAAAAAATTCCTTGATCTCGATAAGGGACAGGCGCAGATCGTGGGCGGACCGAACCTTAATTTTCCCGGCAGCTCAGACAGCGAAGAGCTTCAGCAAGTCGTTCTAGGGTCCATTCTTTTAAGCGGACCTTTTGCGTGGCGATACAGCGCTCGCAAGTCTCACAGACGACCCTGGGTTTCAACTTTTGTACTCTGTCATCTTTGGATCGAAAAGAAGGAGGGCTCCTCGCTGCTTTTCGATGAAAACCTAATGGGGGGCGAAGAAAACGAATTGCTCGATCGGCTACGTCTGTCTTCATTTCTTTATCATCCCGATCTTTTTGTCTACCACCATCGACGCTCAGATCTGGATGGATTTCAGCAGCAGGCTTTCAAGTTCGGAATTGGACGCGGCCAGGTGTTCAGAAAAAAGAGCCCGTTTGGAGTTCGTTTTTTTGCGCCGCTGTGTGGGATGGCCCTTGCTGTTTCGTGGTTTTATCTAAGACTTGCTTGCGCTGCGGTCAGCTTCAGACAGAGTCAATTTTCGTATCAGCAAATTCTGAAGTTTGCCCAGGCCTTGCACTTTTCCTATCTTCGAGGGATCGCCCATGCGCTGACTCGATCAACAAGTGAGCTTCGGACCGAGTTTACGAACAGTTCCCTGCCCAAAGTTGATACTTCAAAGGATCCACGGCGGGCTGCCTTGTCGTGACATCCTTAATCAAGACGCCGCCTTCGCTTTGCACGTTTTTCTCGATCTCAAGATTTGATCGATCTTTTAGGCGCCAAATGTAGGCTCGACGACAAGTGGTCGAATCTGTCGTTTCATAGGTTCGAAAGTCTCGCCTTGCGCGAGGACTTAAATTGATCGAGTTGACTTGAGTTGGCTTATCCACTTGAAGCAAGTCCTTCACCTCTTGAAGGCCTGAGCGCGGATAAACCAAGAACCAAAGCCCGCCCTTCAGAACAAGGAACGTCATGAGAAGCATGAATCCTACTTTCAACTGAGGCTTCAATTTTTCCACGGCCCGCAAAAAGAAAAGTAAGATCCAGGGTGTCCAGAAAATGAAGTATCGGGGTTCGTTCGCCGTCTTCGATAATAGCACATTCAGCGAGATCACGACCAAGAACATGGTCCCCAGAAGTGTGAGCTCCCGCTCCATGCCAATTCGCCGACGATGAATCAATCCCGCGATGAGCAACCCTAGGCTAATCCATGAATAGCCCGCAAAGGCGTAGAAGAGTTCACTGGACGCGACAGCAGATGCGCCGATCGAATCGGTATTTAACCACGAAATTGTTTTCCACCCGACTTGAAAATAGGTCCAAATTCCCGCGGCCGTGAGCCCCAGAAGCAGGAGAGTCCGGGCCCTCACGCCCTTAATTCGAGAACTTCGAGTGAAAGCCAGAAAAGCTGCATAAATGACGGCCGTGTAAGTCGTCGCGAACAGCAGGAGCACAAGTATTGAGATTGCGACCCAATCCTGACGTCGAATCTCTGATTTTTGAAGCAAGACAAAAAGCAGAATTGAAAGGCACTCCACGAGGGCGGCTGGCGCGATTTGGGTACCCGCATACAAACTCGCAGGATACAGCGTGAGAAGGACAAGTGCAAAAAGTGGAAGTTTACGAAAGAAGTGCGCGAGAACCACAAATCCAATTGCATGAATGCTAAAGACAAGAACTTGCAACGCTAAGACCGAGTCCGTCCAAACCACATTCACCATTTTCCCAAGAAAAAAGAAAAGAGGCGGATAATTTGACCAATGCAGGGAGTTCGGATCTTGGGATTGAATGTAAAAAATGAAATCAAGAGAATCGAAGCTGAGATCTTTTCCGAAGCAGAAGTAGGCTCGAATAAAAAGACCCACAAGAAAAAGAGACCAGAAAATCGAATCTCTTCTTTTTCCCTGAAAGAAACCTGTGTCAGAATTAGCGAATAAATGTTGGAACTGAATATTCATGGTTATCGCATCAAAATCGAGAGTTACCCGACTTCTCCTAAGTCAAATGAACTCTTACGGCTCTTGGAGTTCGATTTCCAACAGTTTAGGGTGATTCCTCCAGTAGAACAATCAAAAGCAGACCTGCGCATCTGCGTTCTAGATTCTCTGAAGGCCCCCACCTTTAAGATCCCTGTCTTAAAGCGAAGAGGGCTTGTTCGATTTTGGTCTCCAGGACCAAAGACATGGTATCAAAAAGATCACCAATATCGGGCTCTGCTCAGCTCAACACCGCTTCGCACCCTTGAGCTGACTTTCGAGAATCTCGAATGTGCCCATGAAAATGTGTATCTCTTTCTACTCTCATGCATTGGAGAATTTTTTGAGCGGCGGGGACGACACAGGCTTCATGCGGTCGGATACCAGAGCGGATCTATAGCTTTCGTGATCCCTTTGAATTCTGGCCATGGAAAAACCACTTTCTCGAACTGGCTTCTTGAGAACACGTCCAAATCTGTTTTAGGCGACGAAACTCTTTTTACAGACGGAGTTCAAATTTGGCCCTACCCAATTCGACGAGCCGTTCGGCAAGAGGGTCAACTTATCTCGAAAAAGCAACTTGAGTCTTGGCCACCAGACCGAGTGAGCTTATCTCCGACCCCCTTTCGACTCATACTTTTTCGTGACCGCTTTTCTACGCTTCAGTTCTTTTGGACTTTCTTCTGGGGGATAGGGAACGCTCAGATGTTAGAGTATTTATTAAGATGGGACACTCTCGCGTGGCTGCCTCAGATGGCTCTGAAGCGCACTCTCGTTTATTTCCGAATGAGATCTCTCATGATTCGACTCGATTCATGGGCAACTTCTCCAAAACGAAATTTTGAACAAATAGAGAACTCTCAGAAGAGGGGCAAGCAGACATAAAGCAAGGCGTGCGATCCCTTTAAGTATCGCTCGACCTTGATCCTGCCTCAATCGCCTGCGAGCCTTTGACAGTTCACCAAACGACTCGTTAATCTGTATGCGTGCTCAATTTTCCTCAGTGCTAGAAAAAAATAGGGAGTCCATCAAAACCTTTCGATGTTGGCAAAATCCACTTCACAGAGTTCCTTCAAAATATTTTGGATTCATGCGCTTGCGGCGACCGAGGCCAGCTTACTTCTAAGGTATCGTCAGTCGTTCTCCGGCTTTCTTTGGGTGATTCTAAATCCTGTGATTATGTTTTCAGCACAAAGCCTGGTTTTCCACTACATTCTCAGAATCGACGTCGAAAATTACTTCATTTTTCTGCTTTCCGGGCTATTGCCATGGCTTTTTGTTGTTCAAAGTCTTGAAATGAACTCAACCGTTATAATAAACAATTCACGAGTTACAAAAGCCTATCCTATCAATCCCCTGGCTTTTGTTGTTGCTCAGCTGATCGATAATTTAATAAATTTTCTGGTCGCCCTCTTGACTCTTATTGCTGTCCTACTTTTTTGGGGAAAACCCATCAGTCCGTATTCTATCTTTTTGTTTATCCCCCTAATCCCTCTAGCCGTTGGAACACTTTCTCTTTCTATCATCATTAGTGTTGGAAACGTCTTCTTAAGGGATCTCAAGTTCGTTGTGAGCTTTGTTCTAAGCGTTTCATTCTATCTTACCCCAATCTTCTACCCCGAAAACTTCTTGCCCCCGGCCCTGTCGTGGCTTCCGAAACTAAACTTTCTTTATCTTATGATTAAGCCGATACGAAGCTTTCTTTACGGAGAGACCAACGGCTCGATGCTTTTTGACCTTAGTTTGAGCCTTGGAACGACCTGTGTTCTTGTTTTGGTAGCAACTTGGGTTTGGCAAAAACACAGAAATGCGGTCCACCTTTATGTATAAGAAGCCCATCGTTGAAGCCCACGACCTCCATTTAGTTTTTAAAACGATGTTTAATCGTGAGACATCTGTTCGCGAAAAGTTCATCCGATTTATGAGTAATCCACTTTCGTATGTACAAAGTACTCAGGATCGTATTCATGTGTTAGCAGGTTTAAATTTGAAAATTGAGTCAGGAGACCGAATCGGATTAATCGGGCGCAACGGTGCGGGAAAGACAAGCTTTTGCCGCTGCCTGGCAGGACTGTTCCAACCGACCTCAGGGCATCTTAAGATTAACGGTGATGTTCGAGCCATTTTCGACACAGCCGTTGGAATATATCCGGATTTGACAGGTCGGGATAACGTCCGAATTCTTGTCAAGTTTCTCTACCCACAACACGCAAGTGACCATGCCGAAATCATTCGCGATATTATCGAGTTCGCGGGTCTCGGCGACTTCATAGACCTTCCTTTTCGCATCTACAGTAACGGGATGCAGACAAGGCTTTGTTTAGCTTTAGTTACATGTAAGCCGTGTGACCTGCTAATTCTCGATGAGGTGTTCGATGGCGCTGATCAGTTTTTCCGAGAAAAAATGACAGCTAGAATGCTCCGACTCGCCGATCAGTCGGAGTGTGTGCTTTTTGTAAGTCACTCGGCAGATCAGATTGAAAAGCTCTGCAATCGAGTTATTGTTCTTGAGCGCGGCCAAATACAGTTTGACGGAAATGTAAGTGATGGGCTCGCATTCTACCATCAATTTGGGTCTTAAGAGGAGGCCAGACCTGGCCGCCTAGATCTCGTGGATAAGGGAGAACGGCCACTTTGAGGTTTGTTCCCAGCCATTTCGTTTCAGCTCTGTCACATAGCTCGCGCATAGATTCTTAAGTGCTACGTGGCGGCGAGTATCTACCAGGCTGTAGGAAGAAAGTCTATAGGCTTGATCTGGACGAAATTTACTAAAGTGAAAAAATGCGAGCTTCCTTCGGCCGGCGAAATATTTTCCTCCGAGCAATGTAAGATCACGCTCATGCAGATTCCAATTTGCAACATTATATCCCGGATCCCTCGCTACCGACACACCCTCAAACATAGCAGGGACAGCGTCGATCCACTTTTGATCATCAAAAAGGCCGCTTGGAACGTCTCTCTCACAGTAGGTCAAGACTCGTCGCCACCACCAGTCTAAAAATTCAAAAGATTCGCGGCTTTTCGATATTCCGAAGAATCCCATATTGAAGACTCCCGCCGCATTGGTCTGAGCTTCAAGTCTGATCAGTTCTTCGGATTGATAAGGATCTCGATTCAAAAGATGGGGCGTCAAAACTAGATTGTTCGTACGAAGTTTTTCCAAGGTATCGGTTATGCTAGAAAGAAAAAAAATGTCGGCATCTAGATAAAGTAATCTTTGCACTCCCTGCTTTTTAAGTAAGAACCTTACAAAGCAGCTTTTGAAAATGCAAGAAACCTGGAAAACAGAATGCTTGTGAAGAATACGGCAGTACTGATCTGTGGATACTCCTATGTCAGCTACACTGTAGGACTTAAAGCTTTCTTGGCTTTCGTCGAAATAATCCTTCCAGTCATCAAGAATCAAAACATGAGATTCAAAATTCTGATGAAATTTGGCGAACGACTTTAGGGCGGTCCGAGCATGAGCTAAATAATTCTTTGAGATAATACAACAAACTGCAAACTTCAATCAGGGCTCCGGAGAAAAAGAAGACCCGCCGAGAGCTCCATACTTCTCTGGAAATTCCTGGGTAGGGTACTCGAGATCTCTCGAAGTCGTTTTCGAATGACCTCATATTCTGCTCGCCCATAAGGATAAAAGGGCTGACGTTGATCATTTCGAATCATAATCTCCGGAACCGCAACAAATGAAAAACCATTCGTGCAAATCTTGAAAACCTCTTCTGATCTGAGTCCGCCCGTCAACAGCACCCGGGCGCTGTTGACGCGCGATAGGGCGTCTTTGTTGAGCGCTATCGGAAACTTGCTGAGCTCGTCGAAAAACATCTGATAGTTCAGCTCAATTGGGTGCGGATAGTACGGCGTCTGGCTCACGGCGAAGCCTATCACAAATGCCTCTGCAGGTGAGCGTTGCTTCGCAGAGACTAATTGTTTGATTGCATCTGGCTCTAAAATATCACCCGATCGGCAGAAAAGCAGAAGGTCTCCCTTGACTGTCTTCAGCGACTTGCGAAAAGGCCCTTCCTCAAGAGCGCCCCACGCTTGAAGAATTCGGCCATTAATTTTTGCAAGATAGGGCTTCAGCAATTTATGGTCTTCCTCTTCCAAAAAGGCCGATCGATTTGTAAGAACGATCACAACCTCTGCGGGCTTAACCTTCTGGGCTGCTATCGACCGAATTGTTTGACCAAACTTGGGCCCAAGTTCATTTGCGTTCAGGACAACACTAACACCAGAGCTCTGTCGCGCATTTACGCCGTTCAGCTTTCTGCGGCCAGCAGGGCTCGACTTTCGATGATAGGCAAGCCAGCTTGAATTTGCGTTCAAAAGAGTTTTGGAAGGCAAGGGCAACACATATTCTGAAGTCATCTTCTGAATGATCATATTCGCAAAGGAGTGGGAATCCACTGGACAGAACACATCGAAGTGGTGGTCCGGATGAACAAGCTCTCTTTGCCCACCAAGATCGGTCGATACGAAATTCAGTCCTTGCTCGAGGGCTTCAACAACTGCATACGGCGAGTTGTCAGCCAACGAAGGTAAGCACAGAAGACAGTTTCGATTCTTTTTGAAATAGTCTTGGCAATTCTCGCTGGTAAAGTCCGTGTAAAACTCGAGATTGAAGAGCCCTTTGAATCTTGATAGTCTTTCCGCCACATACTCTGCTGCATCCCCATGACCATGAAGATTCGTAGACTTACCCATAAACACAATCTTGAGTCCCTCCGGAGGAGCCAAGCTCGACCACTCGCTTGTTCGGCCAGCCAGAAGCTCGAGGGCATCCAGAAAAAGAAATATTCCCTTTCTCGGCTCCAGTCTTCCGAAAAAGACTAATCGATCAACCTCATGCTTCTTAATCGGACGAGAGCTTGACGATTCCTTTTTTGTTTTTCCAAAGTTATTCACGTTTGGAATGACTCGGGCCGATCGGGGAAGGTTCCAACCCCAGTCCCTTAGGTAGTCGACCATATACTGACTGGGAGAAAGCACCTCATCACACTCTTCCAAAGCCTCGCGCTCCATGCAGTTCTGCAGATACTCGAAGGGGTCCGAGATCATGACCCCATGGGCATCATGAACCCAAAAGTTCGGGCCATGCAGACCCACGACCAAGCGAGTCTTCTGAAACTCGAGCCCAAGTCGCTTAGCACGGATAGAGGCCCATCCTAGCCCAAGACAGTCATGAAAATGAATGACGTCAAACGATCTTTCCTTAAGCTTCTGAAAAACGGCCAATGAGCGCGCCACTGGCCAGGCGTGGGCATTGAACAGGTCCTGCGTAATTTCTACTATCTCGAAGTTTATATTCTTAAACTGGCTTTCCAAGCTCTGGTGCTCTTTTTTGCTGAGTGGAGCTGCATCTTGAATCGGAACATAGAGAACGGTGATATCGTGACCCTCCTTTTTCAATAAGGTAGCCATTCTTCCGTAGGCGGTCCCGATTCCACCGTTCTTAGTGAATCCAGGAAATTCAAACGAGACGATCGCGATGTTCATTCCTCACTCCAATGCTCGACCTGATTTACGAATCCTTTAAAAATGTTCTGGTTATTCTGCGATATCGTTTTTGTCCACGGTGAAGGATCTTTGTAAAAGTCCTTCCACGTTTTCAAAGATGTTGATTTGTAGTACTGCGCGATCTCTCGGAGCTTTTCCCTTGGTAACGATCTTAACGAAAGTTCATGCGGACTTACTACCGTATTCAAGTTGACCTGAACCGTTTCTTTAGTGCCCCAATTGAAAAGGGAGGGAATTTCTTCCCAGTTCATGGTCATCGGACAAACTGCAAGATCAATCGTTCGTCCGCCCTTTCGTGCGTAATCCAAAAAGATCTCAAGGTTCTTCTGAACTTGGTCGTATTTTGCGTTGACCCGAATCTTTTCGTAAGTTTCTTTTCTCATAGAATCAATTGAAAGAACTAAAAGGGGCTTTACACGTTGAAGAACGTTCTTAACACGTTCATTCATGATCGTTGCATTCGTTGTAATCACAACGAGGGTCTGCGTCTGCAGCTCGATCATTTTCTCCCAGATCTTGAAATAGAGAGGATTAAGGAAAGGCTCGCCGCCTAGAAACTTCGCCCAAACAAGGTTCGGTAAATAAGGCGTCAACTGATCTACAAACTTATCGTCATAGGGGTTTGTCAACGGAGGAAGTTTTTCCCTATTTTTTCTGATACTCGAGGAAAAGTAGCCATTGCACATCACACACTCAAGGTTGCATGCGTTGCTGATTTCAAACTCAAGAATGAAGGGCCCCTTTTTAATGGCCTCCTCTCCATTGATGGGCAGCTTGTCGAAGTTCTTCGTCAGCATGGATTCAAAGTTTCCGGCCATCAGCTGGTCGTAACAAAGTCGACATCCAAGGCTGAGATCGTTGTCTCGTATAGCCTGCCTCAGCTCTTCAACCTTGGCTTGATTCCAAATTTCCGAAATGCTGCTTTCAGGGTATCGACCTAAAACATGCGAACGGTTGTAGCAGCAAGCGGTCACATTTCCGTTCTGTTCAAAATTGAGGCTTACAAAGGGCGCATGACAAATATGGGTTCGGTCCTTAGGACTACGAATCTTATTATACTGTTGAATTCGCTCTTCAAGTTTCATGAACAAGTCCTAGTAGTAATCACAGATGTGGTAAACCCATTCTGTTGCAGAATCGAAATCACGATCAAAAATATACTCCTTTAATTTTTGATCGGATTGTTGATCCAAAAAGTAGTACATCGTATCACTCGAGAAAACCTTCGACGTTCGTTTCTGGAGCTGATCAAAGATTTCAGGACGCTGTCGATAAACGTCCCGCTGCTGAAAACGTTCCGCACTGCCTTTTTGTTTCGAAGTGAGGCTTGAATAATCAAGCCCCTGGGTTTCTCGGAGTTTTTGATCTCGGATCCAACCATCGAGCTGCTGATTGACGAAGTCTCGGAGGACTCCAAGATTGATATCGAAGAGTTCCTGATCCTCATGGCGGCCTTGGAAGACTGGATCGTTGGCAAGAGTCTTTTTGATCGCTTCAAGCTCTTTCGATGGCAGCGTCCACAAAGCCAAGTGTCGCGGACGCCACACCGTATTCATCCAGAAGTGCGCTTTGCGGTCCGTGCACCAACGGACATATCGAGGCATTTCGCGCCAGTTCATTCTCATAGGATTGACGAGAACACTTAGAATCGTCTCTTTTCGGTCGCAATAGTCCGCATAGAACTCAAGATTCTTAACCACTTGCTCAAGGTTCGAGTTCACCCGTATACCAGCATAGGTTTCAGGATCTAGCGAATCGATCGACACATTCACACGAAAGCGACATCTTTCCATGATGCTTTTCATCTTGTCTGTCAGGAGAGTTCCATTTGTGGCGACAGTGATAAGAATCTTCGGATTGACGTCGGCAATCTTTTCCCAGATCTGCCAGCAGATTTGCTGAAGAAAGGGTTCCCCTCCATTAAACCGAGCCTCTTGAAGGTGAGGAATAAATTCTTCAAGCTCCGAGACAAACTTTTCGTCATAGGGGGATTTCAGCGCTGGAAGTTGTTCACGATCTTTGCGAATCTTCGACGACAAACTTCCCTTACACATCACGCAGGCTAGATTACAAAGATTTGATAATTCAAACTCCATAATGGAGGGATACTTTCGAAGTTCAAACTCAATGTCATAAGCACGAGCCAAAATCGTCGAATAGACGCCGTCGTGTATCTTTTTGTCGCAGACTGAGCAAAGTTCTTTTAAGTTCTTGGTTTTAATGTTCGTTCGAAGCTTCTCAAAGTACTCCCCGAACCAAATTTCTCGCAAAGACAAATCCGGGTAACGGGGGGCCTTTTCCAAGGTTAGCCAGCAGGCTCCGATATTGCCTTGACTGTTCAGGTACATGTTCGCGAAGGGTGCGTGACACAAATACTTTGGATTCTTAATCTGTCGAGCCTTTTCATAGTCGACATAGGGCTTATCTGTTATCTGTGACATACACTTCATTAAGCATCAACCAAAGCCGAGAGGCAATGGCTTTAAAATCGACATTCGAGCACCTCAACTTGACGGAAACTGAAGACCTCTCGACTCTTGATCTGAAGACCCTTAACTCAGGACACGGCGGGGCCCTGACCCGACCTCACCGCTGGCGGGATTTCCCTTTTAATATCGAATCTTGAAAAGACAAGAGGTCCCCCATCCCAGGCCACCTGAAGGTCTTGATGCAAAAGAGTCACGGGGATCTCAATCACCGAAAGTCCTCTGTTGACCGCTAGGGTCCTTAGTCCGGGAATTCCGTCGAGAATCGAGCTTATCTGCATACTTGCCTCGGAGGCCGCTGAAACCAGAATTCGAACGCGAACACTCGATCCGAGCTGATCTGGAAGTTTCATCGACATTTTTCCGTTTTTGCTAATCGGAAAGGCTTTCGAAATCTCGATCCCTTCTTCATAACCGGGCGGAATCGCCGCTTGTTCTTCAATTCGCCTTTTGTTTACCTCAACGCGAAGAGTAGAATTCTCGTTATCTGAAAAATGCGAGCTGACGGCTGCGATCTCACTCAAGACCCGGGGGGCTCGCTTAAAGAACCCGCCAGGATGGTCTCGATAGATCTGCAGGATTTCGGGAATAACGGCCAGTGAGAATCCCCAATAGCGCGCTCTCAAAAAAAGTTCCCAGTCTTCGCAGGAAAGGTCCGAGTCTTCCTTCAGCCCCCCCATTTTAAGATAATCTTCTCGCTTAAAGGCGCAATTCATGTCGCCCAAGGTGTTTTGAAGCCCTGAGAGCTCCGCACCGCCCCCAAGTGGCAACCAAATTCGGCGAACCGATGGGGCCCCCGTCGGCCGAGGATCGAGCGTGTTTTGCACAACTCTTTCGTAAGGACCCACCAAAATCGAGACCCCATGCTGTGCGGCTGCCGTTCGAATCCATGAAAGGGACTGGGGCAGCAATCCATTGTCATCATCCAAGAAAACCAAAAAATCTCCGGTTGCGGCTTGGGCCGCAATGTTTCGTACTTTTCGAGCCCCAACTCTGCGTGATTTCATGAACTTCGTTCTTTTTGATGAATGCCGACGACAGATTCTATCAAGGCGAATTTGATTCTCTGCTGAGCTGCCATCATCGATGACGATGATTTCATCAGGCCCTTCTTCAAATTTCCCAATCTGTTGCAGGAGATGATCGAGGGCCTCTGGACGATCTTGATGCGGCACAATCAAGGAAAGAGTCACCTTTTTAGACGGAACCGGCTGAGTTTTCTGAGTGAAGAGCTCTCGACTTTTCTCGAGCAGATATTGCCTTTCAAGTTCGTCACGAAACGATTTCAAGGTAGGCCAACTCTTTTGACCCAGCTCGATCGTCCCGGACCAAAGACCTAAGCGCAAAGCCCAAAGGGTGTAAAAGCTGAGCTCCGCTTCTTCGAATCGCACGATGGAGACTTTGTTTTTTCGAAGCCACCAGTAGGCCTTCAGAGAAAGCGCGGCCGCAGGGCCCGTCTCAATCACAATGTTTTGAAGCTCAGGGTCTTGAGCGAGAAGCGAGTCAAGCTCCTGAAGCGAGAGTGATACGAGTTGTGACATCACCTATAATCTTATAGGGAGATTCTAGGGATCGTAAAGGCCTACAAGGACAAAGAGCAATCGATAGATTCGCCTCTTAAGATGTGGCGGGTTCGCAAACAGCGAAGACCCCCAACCTCTTTCAGATATTTAAACTCGGTGCGAAACGCCGGTAAGGCAACTTCCTCGACGTTCAGAGCCTCATAGATGGCGGCCGAATCGACTCGAGAGAACGCAAGATGGCAAGCGTACTCTTCTCCATTCCAAACATCGCGCACTCGGACACAGATCAGGCCGCCGACTGATTTTTCATACTTGAGCTGAGCCTTAGGGGCCGGGAGTGCTTTTTCTTCTGTTTCGAGAGCTGAATAAAGGTCCTCGATTCCTCGAGCCCCAAACGCCGAAGTCGCACCCAGTAAAATCAAAGTTGCCATCCAAAGTTTCATGTTCTTCCCCTTTTAGAACGAATTTCCATGTTCAATTTTTAAAGCCACTATTTCGTGGCGCTTTTTTTCCCAAGATCACAGGTGTTGAATCCCAATAGGGCGTAGGGTGGGCACCAGCCGACCAGCCCCGTCAAAAGAGGAAGGATGCCCAGAAAAAACCAGTAGTTCGAGGGGTCAATAAGAGCAAAGGCCAAAAGACCGACTCCCAAAAGAACCCGAACGAGGCGCTCAATTTGGTGAACATTCTGTTTCATTTCGATTCTCCTTTTTAAGATTCATCGAGACAGAATGGCCCGCGCGATGACAGAATGTCCCTTAAAAATCCAAGGAATTTTGCATCATCTCTACCAGGTTCGTCCTGATCTCGTTTGCTTCTTATAAAGTGCAGAAATGATTCCATGCCTTTTTCCTGCGGGGAAATGAGACAGGATTCAGTTATAACGACGTGAATCAGTGGATTGAGACGACCTGATTCAACGGGAGCCGCATTTGAGGTCCCCAGAGCCCACGCTCCGACTCAAACCCAACAGCAATCACCATGACAATACGGGCCGAACCCGGAAGTTTGAGTAGGCGTTTCATGCGCCACTCATCGAACCCCTCCATCATGCACGTCGCCGCCCCTTGGGCTGAGATTGCAAGTACAAAGTTCTCAGCCGCAAGGGCTGCCGACTTGATCGCAATTTCTTGGAGGTCACCTCGGCCAGCAGGACCGCGCATCATGGGACGAAAGAGTCCGACAGCAAAGCTGATCAGCCACTTGACGGGAGCAAAGCAGTTAAAAAATCCCCACCGATACGTGAAAGGAACGAGCTTCTTATAATAAAATTTCACTTGATTGGGCGCTTTCACAGATTCAACCCAATCGAGTAAGGGTTGATGAGACCGACGCCACAAAGCCGGATCCGCGACCACAGCAACTAGATGCTGAGCGGTCCGGGCCGCCGACTGACTTAAACAATTTTTTATTGTCTCCCGTTTTGCGGCGTCACTTTTCACCCAGTGGAAGTGCCAAGTTTGCGTGTTCGAAGAATTTGGCGCCAAAACAGCGGCCTCAAGCGCCTTTGAAATTATCTCATCGGGAACTTTTTGTTCCGTAAACTTTCTCACACTTCGTCGTCGTTTCACAGCTTCAAAAAAATCCATGGAATTCTCCCTTAAAAAATTACGACTTTCGAACTTTCCTTTTAGCAGTTGAATCCGGCTCTGACAAAGTCGACTTACGCGCTCGCTTTGTTTTCACTTGTGGTAGGCCAAGCTCTTGCCTAAGTTGCCGCGCGAGCGCGTGGGCAGCGGCTCGGTGCCCGTATGTGGCTTGGGTCCAAACAACACCATCAAGACTGCAGACAATTCCAAGAAAGGCATTGGCATTCAGTCGCTCTGGAAAATGCTGAATCCAAAGTCGGCAGGTTTCTTCAAATCCCAAGTCTGCGATTTGATGTAGGTATTCAATTCCCATGGCCTGAAACTCAGCAAGGGCGACGGGGCCAAAGTTCTTGAGCCCCGCGAGAGCGCGTCGCGAAGATTTCATAATACTGAGCTACTTTTTGTCCTTTTTAAAAAGATCCAAGAACTCTGCGTAACCTTCTTTCTTCAAGTTTTCCAAAGGGATAAAACGAAGAGCGGCGGAGTTAATACAATATCTTAAGCCTGTTGGCTTCGGGCCATCATCAAACACGTGTCCCAAGTGGGTTCCCCCAAGAGCGCTTCGAACTTCAATTCGCTTATGGAACAATTTGCGATCTTCTTTTTCGACAATCCGAGATTTGTCGATTGGTTTTGTAAAGCTAGGCCAGCCTGTTCCTGAATCGTACTTATCGTTTGAACTAAAAAGCGGCTCTCCCGAGACGATATCCACATAGATTCCATCCTTTTTAAGATCCCAGTAATCGTTCTTAAATGGTGGCTCGGTCCCCTCTTCTTGGGTCACTTCATATTCCATGGGAGTCAGAGTCTTTTTAAGCTCCGCTAGCTTTGGCTTGACAAATTTCTCTGGGCTCCAAGCGCGGGATTGGAATCCTAAAAATAGGATGGCTAAAAAAGTGAAAAAAGCCGTGATCGAGATTGCCTTCATAGTGTCCTCCTGATGAGATCCGTCTCAAACTTTGTTTCACGAGCGTACTCCGTCTGGAAGTCGAGATCTAGTCAAGAATATGATTCACAACAAAGTTGCAGTGCCTTAGGATACCGGCATGAAAAATCATACACCTTTTATCGACGGATTTCGAGCTATGCTCCCGATTACGATCGGCACGATTCCTTCTGAAGCCGTCATAGGGACCTTATCCCGGTCTGCAGGCCTAAGTCTTTTTCAAACTATGGCAATGAATGTCCTAGTTTACGCAGAAGCTTCAGTTCAAAAGAAACAATCTTCTGTTTACTTATCGCTCGTTGTAGAGCTGCAGAACTTCAGAGACGCTGAGAGCGCGATTAAAAATCCGTAGCTGGTCGACATAACCGTTAAAAGATTGAGTTAGTCCCGCCGAGGTCCCTTTGCCGATAACCTGCGTGCCGACGTTAGTGTAGCCACCACTCGAAGCAGCGCCACTGGCCACCAGGACCCCATTAATATAGGCTGATAGCGAGGCGCCACTCTTAACAATCACGTAATGGGTCCAAACAGCAGCACTTGGCGATGATCCAAATTTGTATAGCGCTTGGTCCGTCCATCTGCCATTGGAAGTCGTTCCTAGAAACGATATTCGGCCATCGTTCTCGCAATAGAAGGTAGCAGCCCGGTAATCGGTGTTACCGCGAGAATCAATGATAAACTGATACCCGGTAGGTGTAGCCAGTGGATAGATCCAAACAGAAATCGAAAAACTTGGATTCGCTTGCCAAGCATAGCCGAAAGAAATGAAGTTCGTCCCTGAACTAAAGTCGGTAGCTTGACCAAATCGTCCATTGACGTAGGCCGGCGTTCCCGACCAAGTTCCGTTGTATGTGTTACTCAAGTCACTGGCGTTGCCGTCGAAAGAGAACAATGCGATTCCACTGCCATCCCCAAACGGATTCGCATTGGAAACATTTGACTGCCAAAAACCCAACCCTTGACCCAAAAAGGCTTCGGACGAACACGAAAAAAAAAGTGCGATAAGGATTGTGATCAAGTATTTCATACTAGTAGCCCGGAACCCACGAGACATAGAGCTGACTTCCCATAACCAAAAAACTGTAAAGTGTCTGCTTTCCTGAAGTTGTAGCCCCATGGCCAGGTGGCAAGCGTACAGTTAAAGGTGTTGAACCCGCGTCGCTGAAAGCCACAAACGAACACGTCGCGACGGAAGTTCCTTGGACAGCGAAAGTGTAGGACGCGCCGTCCTTGGCATTCCGGATCGTAAAGGCGCCGCAGCTACTTGTCGTATATTGTAGATTACCTGTTGAAAAATTGATTGTAGTTGTTGAATTTTTCACCGCTGGCTTCCCGGTGATCGTTCCATTAACTTGCAAGGTTGCATTGGGTGCCGCCGTTCCGATACCCACATCGCCTGTATTCAGAATTGTCACTTGCGTCGTGTTATTGGTGCGGAAGCTCAGGTTGTTGTTGTCGTTTGTCCCAAGACTTGCTGCACTTCCGAAGCTATTACCACCATTTGCAAACAAATTTGAACTTGAAGTGATCAGGTCCGTAAACGCTCCTCCATTTTCTGAAACACGGAATTTATTCGTCGTTGAGTCAAAGTAGAGTCGTCCTTGTCCAGCCGCTGAAACGGCAGGAGCCGCCATTCCTCCTTGTGTGAGGGCTCCGTTAAGATCTAAGAGCGAAGAGGGAGCGGTCGTGCCGATTCCGACGTTGCCGTTTTGATCAATTCGCATTCTCTCTGTCTGAAGGGCCGTGTTGTTTGCCGTCGTATCGAAGGTGATGTGAGTTCCCTGTGCCGAGTCCGTCCAGCCTTGGGATGCAAAAAATGCGACGCGAGCACGCTGCGAGCTAGAGAATCCCGTTGCTCCGTAGCCGACAGCGCCAAAAGAATAGAGCGTGTCATATGCCTGCACCGCACTCGGCGCAGCCTGAGTGCCACGCGCCTTCCGCCCAAGAAACAGTGCAGCGGCGGTGTCAGAGCTGTACTGCGAGCTCATAACTCCACGCGGGAACGCTGAGGAATTTGTGGAAACCTCAAGGCCGGTGGCGGGCGTGGTCGTTCCAATCCCGACGTTGCCGTTTGAAAGCACAGTCATCTGCGTCGTGTTATTGGTGCGAAAACTCAGATTGTTGTTGTCGTTTGTCCCAAGACTTGCTGCACTTCCGAAGTTATTACCACCATTAGCAAATCCAGAAGTCGTCGTAACAAAGCCCGCGATGTTCTGACAGGCCCAAGTGCTGGTCACAGAGTTCCAATACGGAGTCTGAGACGAGGTACAGGCCGCAGCCGGGGCAACTTGAGTGTTGTAAACACTGGTCTGCAGGGCGCCGATGATTCGAGCATCATCCCCAGCCGCCACCGTGTTGGTCGCTGTTCCCACGTTCAGAGTGAAGGCGGGGCTGGTGGTGGGGTTTGCGATCGTCAAATAGCTGTTGGTTGACGACACACTTGTGAGAGTACCATTGCCCACCCAGCTTAAGCCTCCCGCCCCATCTGTGGAAAGGACCTGGCCGCTTGTGCCAGCGGTGGTGGGTAACACAAGATTATAATTTGTGCTCAACCCAGTAGGAGCGCTTAGCGAGACATGATTGGCGTTGCCAGCTTTAAAAACGCGAACCGTATTCGCTCCTACAAGTGACGCGGACACATTTGTGGCCTGCAGGTTTCCACTTGTAGTGATATTGCCAGACGTATTCCATGCCGTTGTTCCGCCAATCGTTCCAGAGGTAATCGCCGAACCATCCACGGCCGAGCCCAAGCCTAGGCTTTGAACTCCGATTCCGTCATGAAACTCCAGCCTTCGTGAAGTTGAGTTAAACCAGATCTGTCCAGCCGATGGGGCGCCCGGAGCTGCGCCGAAAGATGGAAGGCTTGCCCCTGAAGCAGTTGACCTCGTGTACTGAGAGCTCGTTCCATTCAGTAGGTTTATAAGCTCCGTAAAGTCGGCGGGTGATAAAGGCGTCACACTTTGAGGCCCCGAGCCATTCGCCACCCGAACCAGAGAAGACGCTGGAAATCCCGCAACCTGCTGAGATTCCATCGACATGGGAACATAGTTAATGGCTTGGGCGGGGATTGGCTCCCAACCTCCCGTTGTTCCATCATCAAAAAAGGCCTGAAGAACGCGCCCATCAGTTGCTGTCGGAGTGTACGTGGTGCCGGAAGCACAGGTCCCAGCCGGGAACGTGAAGGTGGAAGAATTTGAAAAGAGCTGCGAGAAACTGAGACCCGAACTATCGGTTCTAGTTCCAGAGCCCGAATTGATCCCTAAACTAAAAGCACCGCGAGTTGCCGCGAGATTTGCGGTCTGGAGTTGTTCGTACATCAAGCAGTTTTCAGCTCCGGGTGTTCGAATTTGAAGTCGGAATTGCACACTCGTGGCGATCACCGGAGTTCCATCAGAATGCAATAATCGACCTTGGTAATTCAAAGCGGGAGAAGCCTCTGTGCGAAAGGAAGCGAGAATGAGGAACGCTACACTCAAGTAGAGTCGATGGCTTCGATGGTTCATAGAAGGTCCCTCACTGAGCCGTTGTTTGAAAAACGAGATCCCAAACAGCTCCTTTGCCCAACTAACTTATCGGTCTGTTTGGGGTTTTTCTCAAGATAAGAGCGCAGATCAAATACAGTCCCGAGTGCATCTCTACGATTTAAATTCGAAAACTTTCTCAAATTGAGGCATAGTTCAGGGCATCAAGATTCAAGGCCCTTTTGAGTTGAGGATCTTTTCGATCCGTTCTAGCCGGGCTTTTGTGTCCTGCTCTTGTTTTTTCAGTCTTTGCTCAAGCTCTTGGATCTTCTGATCTTTTGCCTGAAGTTGCTCTTGCATCTCGGCCCGATCGGCCTTGAGTTTTTGCAGGGACGCAATTTCGCGGGCCTGTTCACTCTGCTGAGATTCTACGCCCACCAGCCGGTGATACAGGGACTTGACAGCCTCTATGACGGGAGCAATCAGGGCCGGATAGTTGACCGACTTGTAACCGTCCGGATTTGTATCAACCGCCTGCGGAAACTGTTTTTCCACCTCTTGAGCGATGACACCCAGCTGCGGGCGATTACTGAAATGTCTTTCTGGAAATTCGTCAACTCGCCAATTGTAAGTTACGCCTCGAAGGCCCAGAATTTTTTCAAGGGGATCCTGAATTTCATCAATATTCTTTTTGAAGCGAACGTCCGAAGTCAGAGCGATGCCCGCCGAGCGCACAGATCCTGAGGCATTGATGTCCCCACCTTGGACATCAAGCTTGAAGCCGGGTGTGGCCGTGCCGATCCCGACATCTCCACCTGACGGAGCTAAAACAACAAAACCTTTCGTGACGTTTGAGGTGGAATCGATCGTGACACTTCCGCTTGCGCCCGAGCCTCCGTAGAAGATGGGTGAAGTCACATTGGTTGCGGCCCAGATTGAATTCTCCGAAGAGATTCCGCCGGCAACCCGTAACGCGCCTGTCGTTGAGCTTGTTGTGGATGTGGAGTTTGAAATGACAAAAGGAAACGCAGTTGTGACTCGACCCGTTCCTACAGCCGAAAGCGTAAGGTCCGTGTTCGAGCCACCCGAAGAAATTGTTAAAGCCCCTGATCCTGTAATCGACGAGACACCCGTAAAATCGCCAGAGGCATTTGTTGTGCTGACTCGAGACCGAGTGCTTCCAACTGTTAACCAGAAACTCGATCCGTCAAATTCCATGGCGCCAGACTCAGGCGTGGATAACAACGAACCTGTCGTAAACTTCAGGGGCGCACTGCTCGCACCCGTCGCTCCGGCCCGCAGATGAAGACGAGCTGTCACGCCACCCGACATGCCAATGCCAACACTCCCACCCGAAGGATTCAGAAGAACGAAGCCCTTCGTTGAATTCGAGGTCGAATCAATCGTGATGTTCCCGCTGGCTGAGGATCCACCAAAATGCGAGGGTGAGGTGATTGAAGTTCCCGCCCAGAGCGCAGCTTGCGTCGAGATCCCGCCCGTTACTCGCAAGGCTCCCGTCGTCGAAGATGTGGTCGCGGTGTTGCTGGTAATCGTGACAGGTGACCCTGTTGTGGTAACACCAGT
>JBKDHV010000029.1:0-7701 GCA_046336915.1 Bdellovibrionales bacterium | reverse complement strand
ATCTACAAGTTCATCTATGAGGACCGTGAAAATGGCGGTGAACTGTGGCGGAATCTGAGAAGGTCTCGAAGAACCAGAAAGAAGCGTTTTCCCTCTGAAGATCGTCGTGGAAAGATTCAAAATGCCCGGTCTATTTCCAAGCGCCCGAAGAAGGCAAATAAGCGAAAGAAAGTCGGTCATTGGGAGCGAGATTTGATGGTTGGAAAGCACCACAAGTCGGCGGTGCTGGTTATCACTGACCGTAAGACACGGTTCAATAAGTTCCGAAAACTCAATGGAAAGTTTGCGAAAAAAGTAACGAAGGAGACAATCACTGCACTCAAGGGGCTACCCAAAAGATCGATGACAAATGACCGTGGCCAGGAGTTCTCGGATCATCTCAACTATGAAAAGAAAGTGAAGATTAAAGTCTACTTCTGTGATCCCTATTCAAGCTATCAACGAGGTACAAATGAGAACAGAATTGGAATCCTTCGTCAGTACTTCCCGAAGAAGACAGATCTGACAAATCTCAGCAATAAGCAGCTGGAAAAGATCGAATTTGAGATCAACAATCGACCAATGAAATGCCTTGACTGGAGAACACCTTACGAGGACATGATGGAGAAAAGTTGCACTGGGAAATTGTAGTCAGGCTTTTCATTTTTGAGCTCCTTGTGGATTAGGATATTCACTGGATATGCGAAGTGCAATTTCCCGAGGGCACTTCCCTCCGAGGACTCTTTTTTAGTCCAGGAGCTGCCGATGAAGATTCAAGGATCAACGGATGGCTGGCAAAAATACGAAGGACCTTCTTACGCTCTACAGCCAAACTTACAGGACGCCCGACCAGGTTCAGGGGCTTCTGCGCAGTTTTCATTACAATAAATCCCCGACCTTGGCTTCGGCCGAAACGGTGCTACGAACTCATATAGCCCATTGTCTAGAGGGGGTCTTTGTGGCAGCGGCCCTTTTGGAGTTTCAAGGCTACGAACCCGTTGTCATGAGTCTTGAAAGCCAAGACGGACTTGATCACTGTCTTTTTATTTACCAAGAGCGAGGCCGCTGGGGCGCTGTAGGAAAATCCCGAGATGAAGGACTCAACGGCCGAGCCCCTGTCTTTCGAACTCTCGCTCAACTGGCGTGGAGCTACTTCGACCCCTACGTCGATCACACCGGCCGCGTTACCGCCTGGCAGATCGCCCACCTGGACGAAGTCCAAGCCGACTGGCGCCGCGGAAAACAAAATGTCTGGAGCCTAGAAAACCATCTTCTAGAAATCTATCATCACCCTATCAAATCATCGAAGCGACGCTACCAACGCCTTCTACGAGCCTTCAAAAAAGGCTTCCCCCCTCCACGCAAGTCCCACTGGAAATAGCCTGGTTCCTCGAAAGGAGTTCCTCGCAAAAGAGGACCTCCGGCCGCCAAGGATGGCGGCGCCCACGGTACCCCGTGGGCAAGAAGCCGGCTTGAGCCCGGAAGGCGTGTCCTCTTTTGTGAGGAACTCCTTTCGAGGTCTCAGGTCTAAGGCAAAGTCATATTCGGAGCAAAAAGGATGGCGATGGTGATCGTGATGAGGATGGGAATCGCCATGTAGATAAAATAAGGCATCATTTCTTTCATGATGGCTTTTTCTTGGCGAGCTTTTTCGATTTCCTGGGGTGTCTGAAGTCTTTCGTCCATAGTTAGTCCCTCATTTGAACTGCGCAATTCGGATCGGATTGCCAGCGAGTTCACAAGAAAGTTTCAAGATTAAGTCTGGTTCAACTATAAGACAGGTCAGCGATCATTGCAATCGTAGGTTGTCTTCGTGGGATAGGGGCCTCGATTGTCGACGTTGCATTTTTTGAAGAAAAACTTCTGTTGTTCTTCAGACGTCTCACGAATGGGCATTCCGGAATCCAAAAAGTAGTTCTGCGAGGACAAGGCTGCAGGGTGAACCTTGGGCTCAGGTTTTTCTTTTGAAGCGCAGCCCGCGCCCTCCAGAGCTAGAGTCAAAAGCAGACTCTTAACTAGGACTGTAACCAGTTCACCAAATCGTCGAAACAATGTTGAACCCCTTTGTAAACGCGACTTTCGGGAGACATCGAACGCAAGGCCGAAAGCAGTTGATCTCGGTAGACAGGGTGAGCCTTCACCTCAAGTCCCGACCAAAAACTAATTCGGATCGTAAAAAGAGAGGCCTGAACTTCCGGAAGACCCCAAATTACTTGTCGCTCGACGCGAAAATGGAAAGGACAGTCTTGCGACAGATCAAAGGTTCGCCCCTTCCATTCGGCCTGGGACCAACCCGGAGGAGCCACAGGATGATGATTCAAACGCTGGTCGGTGACGAAGCTCCACACAAAACGAACGAAGGGGCCTTTGTGGATCATGGCCTCGACAAGCTGAGACGACACGCGCGTGATCTTATCGATATGGGGAATCGGGCGATGAACTGCGCCGAAATCCAAACCGATTTTGTCTTCAGCGGCCCAGTGACTGGGCGAACACAAATGCAACAAAGAAAGCCAATCCTTTTCGCCTTCTCGTGAGGTCAAAGCTAAATCCTCAGGCACCTGCAAAGCCAAAGCATCCAGGGCCGAGGTCGGTTGCGGTCCCACGTCTTCCGAAGAGCGATAATCGAGAAGCTCCCCTTGATGGGACACTCGAATCACATCCTGAGTGTGACGACACAGAAGCGTCCACGCGTCGCCAGGTTCCAAAGTGAAGATCTCAGGCGATTCTTCCGGCAGGCGTCGAATCAAAAAAAACACAGCCGCTTTTTCGACGGCAGGGCGAAGATCACGAGTCGCGTAGTACTTGCCAAGTTTTTCTTTGCGGGAAGCGATCTTGTTTTTACGAAATTCAGAAAACTGGGCGTCGATCTGAAAGATCTTTTTGTCGAAATCTCCCTGGCCCAAATCAAAACCTAAAGGTCGAAGCCCTGGAGCCACTTCATAAAGACCCTTATCGATCGGAAAGTAGCGAGGGTTGCGGTTTTGCGCGTCTGCCACAATTAACCTCCGCTTTTCATCAAAGCATCAATCCGCAGACCAGGCAACTGGTATCAAGAATTGTCGCTCGCAGGGGCTACAAAGCTAAATTCCTGATTTGTGCGATTTTCTCGGGTGCCAATTTTTTTGACAGGGCCCGTCTGACTCAGCTTCACCCTAGTGGCTGCCAATCCCCTTTTTCTGGGCACTGAAATTGAAGATTGATGGCACCGAGGTAGAACGCATGAAAAAATTTGTAATTCTTTTAGCTGTGCCAGCAATGGCTGTTCCGAACTTTTCTTGGGGGGCGTTCGATGAGGACCTCACGAAGGCTGTAACTGAAAACAACTATGGGATTCAGGCGACTTGCCAATCCTCCGGCCAGTTTACCGCGCGGGCCCTTGAGCACACTCGCTCTGTTCGGGGCGTGATCGCAAAATTGAAGGATAACCCCGCTTGTAAGGGCCTGACGGAGACCCTTGAAGTAGGACTAAATGGAGCCGTTCAGCACCTTGAGACCATCTCGCGCCTTAACGGTCTGATGGATCAGAATCAGCCTCAGAAAGAACAGTTCAAGTCTGTCGGCCAAGAGATGCAGGCCCTTCGGACGTTTGCCCACGATTTACCTCAGGGCCAAGCTCAAGCTCCTAGTTTTCTTCCTGCTTCCATTTTGACAGCCCTGTCACGCTCGGCCATGAAACATCAGCGGTTGCACACCGTTGCTAACGGTGGCCCTGACGTCGAAACAAATTCTCGTCGCTCTCTCACTCAAAACTTGGCCCAGAAGATCCTGGGCTATAAGGCTGAGCTCCGAACCGCTGCTATGAGCGGGATTACCATCCTCAATACTTCGATGGAAAGTGTAGCGTCCGCTCAAGCCGGCTGTTTGGACAGCACGTCGTCCGCCTTCATCGCATCGGGTTTCACGAAGATGTTGGCCGCCTTCCTGACCGGCTCTGAAGTGAGCGCCGCAGGACAACAGGCCGCTACCGCTTTGAATAAGATTGTGAACTTCGTCGCCCGCGACAAGAAGTACATTGACGCCATTCGTTCGCTGAATGAGGCGGAGTTCTACACGACTCTCAGCTGCTTGGTGGAAATGACATCCAAGGGTTATTGCGATATCGAAGATATCAACACTCTTTTGCGCGAAATCAAAAAGGACTTCAACATCGTTGAACGCGTGATGGAGCCGACGGAAGCCCAAAAGGCTCAGGGTGCAAAACCCCTGACGTTCATGGAAGCCGAAGCGAAAAACTTCCGAAGCCTTCTTTCGAAGGGCCCCATGGCGGGTCACTACGTTTTATCGCATCAATTGCCACTTGTGACCGAGTGGATCAACAAGATCCAGTTTGGTGTCGAGCCCCAGTTAGAAACAGAGGCGACGTTCCAGGTTCAAGCCTTTCAAACGGGTCTTCAACCCTTCATTCAAATGAAGGAAATTTTGGGCCGTTTCAACAATAAGCGAGCTCAGCTTGAAAACACACAAAGCTTGGCTGCTAAGCAGAACCTAGTTCTCGAAATGCTCTTCTTGGTCAACGATGGTTTTACGAACACTCGAAATCAAGGTGGAGAAAACTTTTTCCTTCGCGTCCACCCCGTTCCTCGCATGCCCTTCGCTCTATTGGGAATTCCCTATAATGAGATGCCCGCAGAGGTTTTTATCCCCAAGAATAACATCACGATGGATCCTCAGCAGTACATCATGCTGAACTATCAAACGAGTATGCCCCAGTTCAAAGACCCAGATCGTTTGGCTGGCCTGATTAAACAGAATGCGGAAGAGATCTTTAAGCGCGCAGACGGCCTTGCCCAACAGTTCTTCATGCAGTTCTTTATTCCTGACGAAGTGGCCGTTGTGACCGAAAGTATGGTCGGAATGAATCGTGGGGACGTTCGAAGTGCCTTGGCTGAGATCGACATCTATGTCCGCGACTTTGCTGAACGCATGGCTCAGCCCGGTGGCGACCCCAGTTTTGTTCCTCTGGCGGTCGACTTGCGTGACCGTTTGGGCGTGATTTTGGCCCACTATAAACGATTTCATGAATTTGCTCTCGAGCTCGTGGAACAAAAAGCGGATGGCAAACTGACCAGCCAATCTTTGCAGACGAAAATGATCCCCATGGCTCGGCGATTTATCCAAGACGTATATGATCAGTTCTACATCAAGACGATGCGTGCCGGATGGTTGTCGTACCGTCTGATGCTGATCGTGAAGAAGGACTACGCACTTGCCATGCAGAAGCGGGACTTCTCGAATAAGGAACTTCAAGACCTGCTTTTAGCAACAGGCCTTGAGTCCTTGAATCAGCTTTTCAATCAAGCGGGAATCGACTTTGGCGCTGCGGAAGCTGACATCGCGACCGCTCGTGATTTGTACTGGAAAAACTTGATGGCTCTTGAAAAAATTGCGGCAGCTCCCTTGCAAAACTACATCAATGAAAATCGTTTGCGTGCGGATCCAAATATCGTGACTCAACGAGATCTTTGGATGGAAGCCAACCGCTACTCCTTCCAGCGGCATGCGGCCAAAACACCGACCGACAACCATTCGTACCAGTGGTTCCGAACCTTTGTTGGAGCTGCCAACAATGTGGTGGAAGGCCTTTTCGGAGGATTCGGTTTGATTGGGAAAGATGTCCGTTACGGCTGGCCCGAGGGTTTCCAGGAAGTCTTCAATACAAAGCTTCCTGACCTGACGGATACCGAAGACGGGGCTGCGCAGAACATTTGGTCGCGAAACTGTACGGTGGTTCTCGCCTTCAACAATCTTCGCCCTTATATGTACCTGTGCCAGAAGGCCACTTTCTACTCACCCTTCTATGATGCACAGAAGTATCAAGGTCAGCCTCAGGTTCTGCGATTCCTGAAGGATGAGCTTTCGACAAACTTTATGGCGAAGGCCTATGCCCACCTGGATCCCCAGGTGAACTATGCCTCGATCCGAAATCGAGAGGGCGTGAAAGAGCTGATCAACAAGAATCGTCGTGCTCGAATTTGTGCGATCCGGGATCACTATCGTAAGAACTACGTCATGCAGATCACGGCGGGTTTGAAGCGAGACAACGCGGTCTACGTGAACGAATTCACACGAATTCCTGAGCGACCCGTCGTGAACACAGAACCAATCGTGCCCGAGACGCCCGCTCCTGGCTTGGTGTCTCCCGAGAATCCCGAGACTCCTCCTGACTTTCCAGGGGAACAGGGCGAAAAAGCTCAAAGCTCGGCCTCGAGACGAGCTCGATAATTCTCTTGGCGTGCGATTCTGATTTTGCTAGCGTTTCCCCATGTTCAACTCAGCTTGGTACACGGGGAAACGGAAACGTCTTCTCTTCTTTCTTTTTTTAACTTTTCTTATTCGCTTCGTCTTTTCTTCGTTCGTCGGCCTGATCGATGACGAGGCCTACCACTGGTCCTGGGCCAAAGAGCCCATGTTCAGTTACTACGACCATCCCGGCCTGATCGCGTGGATTGAATGGTTTTCGACGTCGCTTTTAGGCGACACTCTCTGGGGCGTGCGTCTGCCGTCATTTGTCTGTTATTGGGTCGCGCTTTTTTTCTTCTTCCGTTTAGTTCAAGATCTTTTCTCGGAGAATGCCGCTTGGGTCGCGATTTTCCTTTTTCTCTGGAGCCCCTTCTACGGTTTCGGGGGCTACGTGGCGTCTCCCGAGGCTCCGTTCATTCTTTGCTGGATCTTGGGATCTTGGATTTTTTGGCAGGGCGTACGCCCCGATGGTCAACGCTGGTCCCCCAGCCAAACTTGGATTTCTTTGGGAGTTGTCATGGGACTTGGCTTGAATTCAAAGTTTATCATGGCGCTGTTGGCGCCGGGCTTTGGACTGTACCTTCTCGCGACGTCTCACCGTAAAGTCCTTCTCACGCGTTGGCCCTGGATGGGTGTGCTAATTGCAACCGTAATCTGCCTACCAGTCTTCATTTGGAATCACGATTTTGGCTGGCCAGGTTTTTACTACCAATTCTACGATCGACACACCGGACGCGTCTTTTCCCTTGGGCGGTGGTTTGTGTGGCTGGGGGCTCAATTTTTGTTCTACACGCCTCTCTTGTTTGGCCTCTTGCTCGCAGCGCTGTACCAAGGTTTCCGGAACTGGAAACAGGCTCGGTGGCGCTATGTGGTCTGCCTGGCCCTTCCCAGTTTGCTTATTTTTTACCCACAACCACTTTGGGCTGACTACAAACCCCACTGGGCCGGAGCGGCTCATCTTTTCCTGTTAGCGGGCGCAAGTGCCCTGCTTCTCGAGTCGACTCGCTTTCGCAAGACACTGGTGGCTGGAATCCTCGTGTTCTATGTCCCCTTGAATCTTCTGATCTACTCACCCTTTGTGGGCCCGTGGATGCCGAAACTTTATCGGGCTCTGCAGATGGAAAAACCTTGGGACACCCGTTGGGACTTGAGCAACGAGTTCCAGGGATGGCGCGAACTTGGAGCCCGCGTCAATGAACTCCAACGTCTTCATCACCGAGACCATGGACTCCGACCTTTCATCGGAGCTTTACGCTACGAGACAACCGCCCAAGCCTTCTGGGGAACTCAGCAAAAGACCTTTATGCTATCACCGGTTCGCAGCCACTACACGGTTGTGCAAAAGAAGAGAAGGACTCTCGATGGCTTCCAGGGGCAACCGGGCTTAATCGTCACGACGGAAAAATACCCGGCCGACCCCCGTTCCTATGCGAAGTGGGACACATGCTCGTCAGAAGAGTTCAAGACCTATCGCGGAAC